>JBHLLM010000015.1:0-17245 GCA_048885575.1 Candidatus Hermodarchaeota archaeon | reverse complement strand
AAAATTAATAAATTTCTAAATGAATTCGATTCGATTGAGGATAATATTGTAGCTAGAAAACTTAAACATCCATTACCTCAAATACAAGAAAGGATGTACAAATTATCAAAAAAGCAGAGTAAGAAGAATTCCCTAATAACTTTCACCAACGGTCATTATACCTTCTACAACGAAAAGATTATTACAACTTTTAAATCATATTACAATAATGGTTTAGGAGAAAAGGAAGTTCTTGAAAAATTAAAAGAATTTGACATAAAAACTCGAACTGAAATTAAAGCCATTGAAGAATCTCTAATAAAGCATGACAGATTAGAAGAACGAAAAATCTCTGTCAAAGAATACAGAGACAAACAAAGATATGTATAAAAAAAACCACACGCTTGTTAAATATTATACTTTGCGGATATCTGCTATCTTAATGACCGTGCCTTCAACCTCAATAGGATTGCCTTTATCATTCCTTATCAAGTGAGAATTTAGTTGAACTTCTATTGTTTCTCCATTTGGTTTCTTAATTCTTGTTACAAAGTTCTTAATGTATCCACTTTCTAATAATTCACGATAATAAGCCTTCTGATCATCTGGATTGGAAAGAAATTGTGATGATTGAGAACCAACTAAGGAAATCCCTTCACTTAAATTTAAAATCTTGTTAAGTGCGGCATTGTGCATTAATAACTTCCCTTTAAATTCTCCCTTATAGAAACCAACATCTAAATCACTCAATATTCTTTTATAATTCTCCTCGGACTTTCTTAATTCTTTAGTTCTTTCTTCTACTTTTTGAATTAAGGTTTGATTTAACATTTTTAAATTCTTCTCAGAGTTTAATAGTGTTTCCTCTATTGATTTTCGATTTGTAATGTCCCTTAATATCACTACAGCTAAATCTGTTTCTCCCTCTAAATTTAATCCCGCTGTGCTTGAAGTAGCCCAAAAAGTTAATTTTTCTCCATTTATAGTGCTAGAGATTCTTTCATACTCGTGAATTTTCCCGTCTGAAAAAGTTTTGAGGGCTATACAATCTGGACACGGTATACCTCGATGAGCGAACACTTTATAACACTTATTACCGGTTAAATTTAATCCAAAAAGTTGTTTTGCGACATTGTTAACCCAAACAATATTAAAATGATTATCTATCAGGTAAATCGCCTCAGTTAAAGAAGATATAATTCCAGCAAGTAATTGATGGCTACCTTTCAGTGTTTCATCGGCCCACTTACTCTCTAGAGCATTGCCTATAATTTCGGATGTAGTGCGCAGAATATCAATATCTAGTTCATCCCAATTACTTTTCTGAACGATATTATCGAATCCAATATATCCGTAGGATTCTTCCTTAATTTTTATAGGAAACCCGAGTAATGAATTAATATTTAATCGGTCTAATTCTTTTTTAAGGTTGATTGCTTCTATAGGTAATTCCGATGAATCTCTGATGTGAATCAATTCTTGCCTTTTACCCAAGTCAAATATCCAAGGGAAGGTTTGCTGACTTATTTTCGTTAAATCGATCAGTTGTGGTTCTATTCCTTCTGAGCACCATTCTTGTATATAAAATTCAAGGGATCCTTCTTCGTTAAAAAGTAATATATATGCGCGTGAAGCTCCAATTAGAACACCCATCTCAAGGAGAGAGAGACTTAAGGACTCATCAATATCTGTAGTACTAATAAGCCTAGATGAGATGGTAGAGATAAATTTTTCGTTTTCGAGTTTTCTCTTAATTTTATGCTCGAAATTCTTGCGTTCTGTTATGTCAATTACAAAAGATTGTACTATTGGTTCGTTATCGAGATTTATCAAAGACATATGATTAACAATCCATGATTTACTCCCGTCTTTTTTATATATTTCAAATTCAGTAGGTTCAATTGGTTTTCCTTCCCTTAATTGGGATAATCTTGTTTTTAATGTCGGGATTAGTGTAGTAGAGCATAAACTTAATTTTAAATAGTTTTTTCCAATTAATTCTTCCCTCATATAGCCAAATTGGTTCTCTGTAGCCAAATTATAATCAATTATTGTTCCTTTTAAATCTGTTAGTACTATTGGTATAGGAGACCGTTCGAATAGAAGTTTATATTTTTCTTGAGAATTTTTAAGTTTTTCTTCTGATAGAACCCAATCAGTTATATCTTTAATATGAACAATTATTATATCAGGTGGTAAATGGTGAATGTTAAGAGAATTGTATTTTTTTTGTCCTGTAGCTTCTTCTATATAGTTGGATTTTATAGAAATACTTTTTTTCCCTTGAAAAGAACTTTTAATCGCTTCAACAATTTCAGGTCTATTTTTATGTATTTCAGAAGCTTTCCCCTTAATGAGATCTTTGATTTTTCCACTTGTTATTTGTTCCGCTGCTGTATTATAATCAATTAATACAAAATCATCGCCTTTTTTCTGCCAGATATAGGAGGGGATAGGAATACTATTAAAAAATTTGCTGATGTTTTCCTCTAAAAGAAATGGTTTAATCTCTAATTGTTTCATTGGATTCACTTAAAGTAATTATTTATTTTATTCTATATTTGTTCATGAACCTAATTGAACCAGTTTAAATTTAATAGAAAATTATCTCAACTAGTAGTTCATCTACTGGGTATATAATAATATGTGATTGAAAATAATCGATAAAAAATCAAAAAAAAAAAATAATAGCTTAAATATTCAAATCTCCAAAATTATAATATTTTCTCACGGGTTTCTTAACATTCCAAACGCATTCTAATCCTTTAGGAAATTGAACCAAATCTCCCTTTTTAAATTCGAGTTTCTCTCCAGTTTTACTGTCTGTTACTTCTACTTCTCCTTCTAAAATATAACACGTTTCAGTATCACTGTAAGACCAATCAAAAATACTCTTTTCTTTTTCCCAAACACCCCATGATTTTACTCTTAATTTATCCAATTCCTCTTCAGTGGGCACTTTCTTTTTCATACTTTTTTCACACTATTCAAATCTGATTGACATAAGTTGAAATTTTTATTCAATTATAAGAAAGGATAAATTAAATAAAAATTGTGTAATCCTGTTTTAGATTTTAATAGGAAATTGAATTTTTTGAAGAATATAAAAAATCTTCTAAGATATTAAATTTAGTTAGGAGGATAATAAAAACTTAAAAAAGAAATAGAATTTAAATTTACTTAAATCAAAAAGGTAAAAAATGAAAATTATTATTAACTATTAAAATAATATTTTAAACTTTTATTCGAAAATTAAAGATAGTTATCTTCAAAATTGTTAGCAGAGCCATCAAAAAATCGAAGTATTTCAAATACATGAGAAAACAGGAAATATGAAAAAGTTTATCTTAAAAATTCTTTTGGCAGGAGAAGGAGGCGTTGGTAAAACCACGCTTCTTCATCGTTATGTAGAAGGAAGGTTTAGTGCTGAAACGCGTATGACTATTGGCGTAGAATTTTTTCTGAAAGAAATAGAAATCGATAGTCAATATTGTACTCTTCAACTATGGGATTTTGGTGGCCAAGAAAGATTTAGATTCTTGCTAGAAAGTTACGTTTTAGGTGCAAAAGGAGCGTTATTACTATTTGATCTAACTCGGCCTATTACATTAGAAAAGTTGGAAAACTGGGTAAATATTTGTCGACGAGGTGATCCTGACTTACCAATTCTCTTTTTAGGAACAAAGCACGATTTAATTAACGACATTATGGTTACTGACGATTATGCATTAGAATTTAAACAAGCGTTTAATTTGTTCGAATATTTAAAGGTTTCAAGTAAATCAGGAGAGAATGTTCAAAAAGCATTTAACTTGTTGACTAAAAGAATTTTAGATCGACAAACTCACTAAATTTTTTCATATTTCGGAAATGTTAGAAAATTACATAATTATTGACGCGAATTTTATTTTACTTCCGTTTCAGTTTAAAATTGATTATTTGACCGAAATTACGGCAAGTTTAGAAGGTATAACTCAATTTGTTATATATGAGCAGATTCTCAACGAATTAAAAGCTAAGAGACTTCGAGAACCAAACGCAACCAAATTTCATATGAATTTAAAATCAGGACTTTTGTACCTTGAAAAAAATAACGCTAAATATAATATCCTATATAAACAACGGATAAAATCAAAAGAAGAAACTACTGATAATTTTCTTCTGAAAATTTGTCTAGAACTAAAGAATGAGAACAAGAAAGTATATCTAGCATCTAATGATGCTGAACTACGTAGAAAAGCTAGGAGAATAGGCATTAACACGATTTTTTTGCGAAAGAAAAAATATCTTTCCTTTGATTAAATTTGAACCTATTAATATTCTTAGAGTAAATGAATGATACTATAAACAATTCACCAATATTTCATTCAAATCTTCGCGTTTAAGGTGAACTGGATTACTTTTTAATCCTGTTCTTTCTATTATATTATCAATGTCAGTTGTGGTTATTCCATACCTACCTAGACGGTCAATATTTAATTTCTTAGTCCAATATTCAAGAGTATCTACTAAAATTGTACAGTAGTATCGAAAATTAATATCTTGAAAATTTTCCTTTCCATTGATTAATGCTCCTATAATGGCATGCTTAAATAATCCATTTTTACCTTCATTACCTAATTGCTCTAATCTCTTTATATTCATTTTAGTACTTTCAGCTAGTAAAGCCCCACATACAACGCCATGAGGAATATTGAACAAACCACCTATGGAAGACGCGAAACCATGAACGATCCCTAATCCCGCATTAGCAAGAGCAATTCCAGACATTAGAGATCCATAAGCCATGGCACCTCTTAGTGTAATGTCTGAAGCTTTATCGCTGCAAACAGGAATTATCGCGCTCTTCACCTCCTTAATACCACTGATTGCTAGCGCATCAGTAATTGGGGTTGCTTTAGGGGAAACAAAAGCTTCGAGTAATTGGGCAAAAGTATCCATTCCACAAGATGCAGAGATTGATCTGGGACATGATAACATAAGTTGAGGATCGATAATAGCATAATTTGGAATTAAATTATCGTGTCGTAGAGATTTCTTAAATCCTCCAATTCCAACCTCAGTTATAACAGCATTCTTAGTTGCTTCGCTTCCAGTACCCGATGTTGTGGGAACGGCAATGTAGGGGATCTTTTTACCATCGTGAGATTTACTTCCAACTCCTTCAAGGTAATTTTTGATGGAATCATTTTTAGTAAGCATTGCCGAAATTGCTTTACCTGCGTCAATAACACTACCCCCACCAATTCCAATAATAAGATCAATTTTTTGAGTTTTAAACTTTTGTACCGCTCCATCAACTAATGTTGGGGTTGGTTCTCCATTTACCGAGATTTCTGAAAAGTTAATATTGCTTTTTTGCATCGCAAGCACAATCTCATCCCATCTTCCTGATCTTTTAAGAGATGTTCCTCCGATAACATAAAGAACATTGTTTCCGAATTTTGGTATTAAGTTGTAAATTTCATTTAGTCTTCCGACACCAAAAATGATGTGTGGTATGCGACCAAAATTAAAATCTAAAATCAAATTACCTACCTTCTTAGAATTAAAATTAAAAAGATTTTTAACTTAATTTAATTTAGATAATTTGTTTTGAATAAATAAGTTATAGTTTTGGTGATAGTAAATTAAACATATCAATGAACATGATTTTCAGTATAGAAGCGGAAATACTGGAGTTAAATACTTAATGCGAGGCCCAAGTATTGATTGGGGAGTTATATTACTCAATCCAGGTGAATCAATGGCTGAAAAAGCTCATGGACACAATTTTGTTGATGAAACTTTCTATTTTGTTGAAGGAAATGGCATTATGATCGTCAACGATGAAGAAATAAATGCCCAAGAAGGAAGTGTTTTCTTGATTGAACCAAAAGAAATGCACAACATTCGAAATGAAAGTGAAAAAGCTATAAAGATTATATTTATCAAAGGAGAATATAAACCTGAAGATAAAATCTAGTATCTAGTATACTAAAAATAAAAGGGAAAAACTGTGGCAAAAAAGCAAGGAAAAGAAGTTAAGAAAGGAAAAAGTAGAAGCACTTACACTCCACCAGTTATTACACGTGTGAAATTTCCTGCTAAAAAAATAGGGGAAATGTTCGGTAGAGTCTTGGAAATCTATGGAAACGAACGAATGGGAATATTTTGTGAAGATGGGAAACACCGAGTGGGTAGAATTAGAGGTAAAATTAAAAAACGAGTATGGATAAGGAAAGGTGATTTAGTAATAGTATCTCCTTGGGATTGGGAAACGGAAACTCCAGATAAACCCGGAAAATGCGAAATTACTTGGCGTTATACTAACGCAGAGATTTCTTGGCTTGAAAGAAATAATAGAATTCCAGAAATATTAGATATAAATAATATCCCTCTCTAGTACCATAAGATAAGTTGAATTTATAAGGGTAGGTAGTATTCTGTTTCTACTATTAAATATCATTGAAAAGCAAAATTTTTTAATTTAGAATTTCCTTTATATTTTAGACTTCTTTTCTAAGAAATCATAATTTAAGCATCTCTAATTTGGATAATTCAAATAAGGAAAAGGTGGAAAAGAATGGTTGATCAAGAGGAACAAGTAGAAAATAATGAGGAAGATGATAAGGATTTAGACAATTTTACTGTTGTATCTGAGATCGATGAAGGTGAGGGAAGTGAGCCTGCTACTACATTATTTGCCGTAAGAACTACAATTAACCAAGAAAGTAATATTTTAAAACAAATATTTTATCGGTTCAAAATCTTAGATTCGGTTCCTGACATTAGAGCAATGCTCGTATCTCCATTATTACCAGGTTATGTATTCTTTGAGGCACCTCAGAAGAGATCTGTTCAAATAGCCGTACAAGGTATACCTCACATAAAGGGAAGGATAGTTCAAAATATTAATTTGAACGAGTTAAAGCATGTATTACTTCCTAGAAGTGTTACAGAATATTTGGAATCAGGAGATACGGTTGAAATTATAAGTGGTGTATTTGAAGGGTCTAGAGCAATTGTTATGCGTATGCCACACGACACATCAAGTAGCGAAGAAGTTGTGGTGCGACTACTACAAGAAGAAACTCCTATAACAATTAAAATTCATGGAGACTATCTTAAACTAGTTGAAAAGAAGAAAATTGAAGAGGAACCAATCCCAGAAATAACATTAAGCGAAGAAGAAGTAACAACCGATTTAGATAAGGCAATAAGTTTTGATGATGATTACGAAGAATACGAAGAAGAAACAACTGAAGGTGTTAAAACAGAAAAACCTGAAGATTTATATGATGAAGACGAGGAAGCTGAAGATGATGACGAGTGGGCTAAATTCGATGGCTTTTAAATTCTTTTTTTCCTAAAAAGAGTTGGAATTTAGAAAGTTTTTACTCTTTATGAGAAATAGGCAAAAAAGACGCTAACTAACTGCTTTTGTGTATGACTACCGATTTATACAAGAGTTTTTAAATCTATACTATTATTAAAAGATTATAAAAACTCTAATCGTAAGTTAAAAACTAATATTTTTACGATGTTCTATGATTAAAAATATCTTCATTATGAAATCTACTGGAGAACTACTTTTCTATAAAACTTATGAAGATATTTTTGATATTAAACTTACTAGTAGCTTCTTAAGTGCTATTTTTTCATTTGTTAAGCAAACCTTGAAAACAAAAGAACTTTCCGAAATCGAAGTAGGCCCTTTTAGATTCATCTTTGAAATAGAAAAAGCAGACTCCAGCGAACTAATGTTTGCGTTATTCAGTGATAGGACTGATAATCTTGTTGAATTAAGAAATCAATTAAGGGTAATTAAGAGCGAATTCCTATTGGAATTTGATCTTACACGGTTAACTGAAAATTTCGATGGTGAAGTCTCAACATATCAAAATTTTACTAAAAATGTTGATGAAATTATCGAAAGTAAAAAATTAGTTTCAGAAGATATACAAAAGGATTTGATTGAAGTTTTCAAAGAACTCCATACTTATTCTTCCTTCGTCATTTCTTCCGCTTTATTAACTCAAACAGGAAGAGTTATAGTTTCTTACCTTAGTCCTAATGTTTTATCCGATATTATAAGATTGTTAGAAAGCCGATTCATAATAGGAAACTCAAGAATCCACGAATTAATCTCACTCGAGGAATATGGTATCTTATCTTTGATAGGGATTGATAATTTCATTTCAATTATCCAATTTAAAAAAAAGTGCCCGTTTGAAACCGGATTGTTTATAGCTAAGAAGTTTTCGAATAGACTGAAAAATTTAATATTATAAAAAAATCTAATGGCTATTCTTATTTTCGAGAAATATTAAAAAGCTAGATAGCTTTTCTTCAAGTAGAAATATTCCTTATTGTAAGTTCAAAATTATAAAAAGTGAGAGGTATAAAGAATGGAAGAAAAAGGAAAAACTAAATTTATGAATCAAGCAATTAACGATGAAATCCTCGAGAAGTTAAGCTTAAAGAATAGATACGCGTTTTTGAATACAAATTTAATGACGATTCTTGAGCAGAGACAAATGAACTTTCTTAAGGGTGCTGAGAAGTTTTGTATACGGTATGAAAAAAAGAATAATATAACACACGCACCAGACGAAGAATTCTATCATTGGATTCCGGATTTTGGAAAAGAAGGTTTAATTTCGCGAGCGCATCCCTACGCAGAAATTGACATGGACTTTCCATATAATGGATTGGCTACAGAATTGATGAGATGCTTAGCGTTAAGCTTTTTCGACCCCATGTTTTCCATGGCAGGGGGAGCTACGATTCTAGCTATTAATCCTATCTATTATCACCATGAAAACATTCCGATTAGATTAGAGATTCTAAAAAAATTTGTAACTGGTGAAACTCCAGGAGCAATTTTGATTACCGAACCAGAACGTGGATCCGATGCCGTACATATGTTAACTACATGCACCGAACAGGAAGATGGTTCGTTTCTTTTAAACGGTGAGAAAATTTACAACACGAACGCTCCTAAAGCAGGTTATGTCGTAGCTTACGCCACTGCAGAACAGAACAACGGGAACACAATGGCACAATTCCTTATAGATACATCTTGGGACGGATGGGATTGCCAGCGTGTTATGATCCCATGGGTAAATAAAATATGGATTGGCCACGAGCATTTAACTAACTTGCGAGTGCCTAAAGAGTATGTGTTAGGCGGTATTGGAAAAGGTCGGGAACACCTTTTCGAAGGTTTGGTACCCGAGAGAATAGGTATTGCTCTAGATGCCACTTCTCAATGTTGGAACGCAATTGCTCACGCAGCGATATATGCAAACAACAGAAAGCAGTTTGATCAAGTAATATTAAAATTCCAAGGGGTAGGCTTCTTATTAACAGACTTATGGGCGAGATTATCAAATGTTACTCAAGGTTTATTGCGATTCTGTGAACAATATGACGCTAAAGTCGAACATTATGGCGGAGAAATTCCGAGAAATCTCGCCCAAGCTATGGTAGCAGGAGCTAGTCAATATAAATACCATAGTTGCGCTCTTTCCAGAGAGATTTGTTATGAAGCAGCAAATCTTATGGGTGGTGCTGGTTTATCAGATAACACACTAATGCATGACTTATTGAACATATCCAGAATTCAAGAAATAGTTGGAGGTAGTCGGCAAATCCAACAATATATTCTAAGCATGGCCATGAGAACTCTCTATAAAATGACAGGGATATAGAGTGATCATTAATTTTTACTTTTTTTTTATTTTATTCAATAAACAAAATTAAAAAGAGAAATCATATTCCTCCTAGTAAGACTATTTCTCTAGTTAATTTCAAATAGATTTAAAATATAGGAGTTAGAAGAATGGAAGAAAATAAGAATAAAAGATATGTAACTCAAGCCATAAATGACGAGATTTTATCTAAATTAAGTCTTAAAAATAGATATCAATTTTTAAATACTAATTTAATGACCGTGTTAGAACCTCCGGAATTCAATTTTTTAAAGAAGGTCCAAAAATTTTGCATGCGCTTCGAGAAGAAAAACGAAATTACCCACGGCCCAGAAGAGGATATTTACGACTGGATCCCTGCTTTTGGAGAGGAAGGATACATAACAAGAGCTCATAAATTTGAAATGCTCGATGTTGATTACGAGGAGTATGGTGCTACTATAGATTTTATGCGTGTTCTTGCGTTAGATTTTTTTAATCCGCAATTTACATTAGCAGAAGGGGCTACCGTACTAGCTATTAATCCATTAGTAGAGCATCACGAAAATATACCAATAAGATTAGAAATTTTGGAAAAATTTGTGACAGGAAAAACTCCAGGAGCGATTTTGATTACTGAACCCGAAAGAGGTTCTGACGCAGTGCATCAATTAACAACCTGCACTGAGCAGGAGGATGGCTCGTTCCTTCTAAACGGTCAGAAAATCTACAACACAAACGCTCCTAGAGCAGATTATGTTGTAGCATACGCCACAGCAGAACAGAACAACGGGAACACCATGGCTCAATTCCTTATAGACACTTCTTGGGACGGATGGAAATGTGAACGCGTTTATATTCCTTATGTACCTAAAGTTTATTTAGGAAAAGAAACTTTCACGAATTTACGGGTACCCAAAGACTACGTTTTAGGTGGGATAGGAAAAGGTCGGGAGCATTTATTCGAAGGTTTGGTCCCCGAGAGAATTGGAATAGCAATTGATTGTATTGCCGCGTGTTGGAACGCCCTCTCTCATGCAGCCATATATTCTAACAATAGAAAACAATTCAACCAGGAAATTCTTAAGTTCCAAGGTGTTGGTTTTCTATTAACAGATTTATGGGCTAGGTTGATGAATGTAACATTAGGTCTATTAATGTTCTGCAAAAGTTATGATAACAAAGTTGAAAAATTTGGTGGTTCGCTGCCTAAGAACATTTCCCAAGCTATGGTTGCGTCCGCAAGTCAGTTCAAATATCATGCCGCAAAACTTTCCCAAGAGATTTGTTACGAATCAGCAAATTTAATGGGGGGTGCTGGATTGAGCGATAATACCTTGATGCAAGACCTCCTAAATATGTCAAGAATTGCTGAAATTGTAGGTGGCTCGAGACAGATACAGACATATGTGTTATCAATGGCCATGAGACAACTTTACAAGATGACAGGCATATAAATTTTAACTTTAATTTTTTTTTTAATTTTACACTTGAAAAACAAACATTTAACCTTATAAACACTATCTATAACTATAAGCATGTAATAATATAGAAATGGAAAGACGTATCTTAATAATTCTTATAACAATTGTTAGATTTGGAATGAGTTTTATAGCGTAGGCTCTTTGAATTAATGAGGATAATGCATGTGATCTGTTTATGAAACATCTTGGGGGATCTAATACGATGTATAATTATTTTGGTGATATGATGCTTATGAAAGATATTCCTACGAATTTCATTAAGCTTCCATTTGAAAGTTTAGGTTAGTTTCCAAGTGAAGCTATGTATATAGTTTTATTTTTTGGTATTGTAAAGTGATTTTTTTAAAAAGAAAATAAATAAAAGAAAGTAAAAAAGTTATATAGATGTAATTAGTTTCATGAATTTTACGAAACAGACATTTTATACAAAGTACGTAGCGATAGTGACATTATATATTGTTGAATTTGTCGACTACCTCCAACTATTTCTTGGATTCTCGAAATATTAAGATAATCGTGCATCATAGTATTATCACACAGACCTGCGCCACCCATATTATTAGCGCATTCGTAACATACCTTTTTCGAGAGTTTTGCGGCTTGATATTTGAACTGACTTGCGGACGCAACCATAGCTTGGGAAATGTTCTTAGGAATCTCTCCCCCAAATTTCTCAAATTTTTCGTCGTAAGACTCGCAAAATTTTAACAGTCCAATAGTCAGATTGGTTGTTCTTGCCCACATATCAGCAAGTAAGAAACCAACTCCTTGGAATTTAAGAATTTCCTGGTTGAATTGCTTTCGGTTATTTGCATAGATTACAGCATAAGCAAGCGCGCCCCATGCTTCACTGACACCCATTATTGCGATAGAGATCCTTTCGGGTACTAATCCTTCGAATAAATGTTCACGACCTTTTCCAACTCCTCCCAGTATGTAGTCTTTGGGTACCCGTAAATTCGTGAAGGTTTCCTTTCCGAGGAAAAGCTTAGGTACCCAAGGAATGTTGACCCGTTCTACATGAAAACCGTCCCAAGAAGTATCTATAAGGAATTGAGCCATGGTGTTCCCGTTGTTCTGTTCTGCTGTGGCGTATGCTACAACATAATCTGCTCTAGGAGCGTTTGTGTTGTAGATTTTCTGACCGTTTAGAAGGAACGAGCCATCCTCCTGCTCAGTGCAGGTTGTTAATTGATGCACTGCGTCAGAACCCCTTTCGGGTTCAGTAATCAAAATCGCTCCTGGAGTTTTTCCAGTAACTAAATCTTTAAGAGCCTCTAATCTTACTGGGACATTTTCGTGATGTTCGTACACTGGATTGATCGCTAAAACTGTGGCTCCTCCTCCCATAGCAAATTGGGGATCAAAAAAATCAAGCGCTATGTTTCTCATTAAATCCATTGCTAAACCCCATTCTTCATAATGCACACCACATACATCAAACGTATGTTGCCGAGTTATATAACCCTTTTCACCAAACGCGGGTACCCAGTCGTAAATATCTTCTTCTGGACCGTGGGTAATCTCGTTTTTCTTTTCGAACCGCATACAAAATCTCTGGACATCTTTTAGGAAATTAAATTCTTTAGTAGAAAGGATAGCCATCAAATTATTGTTTAAAAATGCGTATCGATTTTTCAGGCTAAATTTCTCAAGAATATCATCATTGACCGCTTGAACTTCAAATTTTTTACCTGGCATTTTAATTTTATGACCTTTTTTGATTTTAAATTTCTAATTTAATTTGATACAAATTGGAGAATACAATGTTCTATTTTAACCTTTTTTTCAAAAACTCATCTATATTAATTCAATAAAATGATAAGATATGTCAAATCTTAATTAACATCTAAGCTATTTATTCATGGTATGAAAATTTTAATAACTGGAAGCCAAGGTTTCATTGGTTCTGCCCTAAAACGATTATTAGAAGAAAATGGAATAGAAATCGTCACATACGACATAAAAGAGAACCCTTTGGATGATGTTAGAGAGCTTTCAGCTCTTAAAGCTAAAATTATAGATGTTGATGGTATAATCCATCTAGCGGCAGTAAGTAGAGTAAAAGTTGCTCATGAAAATCCGTTAGAATGTATTAAAACCAATATAGGAGGAACAATCAATGTACTTGAATCAGCGAGAGATTTATTATCTGAAGATAAACACCCTTGGGTGATTTTTGGGTCTTCAAGAGAGGTTTACGGAGAGCCTATGAGTTTACCCGTCGTTGAAACTTCAGTTCGTAAAGCTATCAATGTCTATGGCGTCTCTAAATTATCGGGAGAAGAATTATGCAAGGTTTATGCAGAGAATTATGGATTAAAAACAAGGATATTAAGATTTTCAAATGTATATACCGGGATCAATGATCATTTGGATAGAGTTATTCCTAAATTTATATTACACGCTTTCAATGGAGATGATTTAATAATTAATGGTTCGGGAGAGGAAATTTTCGATTTTACATATATAACAGATACGATTCAAGGAATTTGGGGTTGTATTCAAGAGATTGAAAGGAATAAGCATTTATTTGATGATTATAATCTTTCTACAGGAGTTCCAGTATCATTAAAAGAATTAGCAGAAATCATAATAAGAAAAACGAGAAGCTCGAGCCAAGTTAAATATGCGAAATCTAGAACTTATGATGTTAATAAGTTTTACGCAGATCCTGGAAAAGCAATCAAAATACTTGGATTCTCTCCCAAAGTGACAATCGAGGAGGGACTTGATCTGGCTTTAAAAGTATTAAGGAGTTTAAATACTATATAGGTCCATCAGCTTTATTTATGGATAATAAGGAAAAATAGAATAAAAAAAAATTATCTTTTAAGAATTAATCGTCGTCTTCATCGTCGCCCATTAAAGATTCGATCTTATCTTCTAGTTCTTCGATTTTATCGTTAAGGGCATCAATTTTTTTATATGTTTCGCAGGTCTCACAGCCGTCGTCTTCCTGACATTGAGGAAGGGTATCACAAACCTCTTCGAGTTGGTCCATTTCATCCTTTAATTTTTCAACTTGATCTTGGAGATCATCAATACTCATATTTTACACCTTTTAAAATAACATAATATATTATTTTTGGTATAATTTATCTTTTTTTGTTATATTGAAATGTTAAAGTTTTATGACTTTTTATTTAGCTTTTATTTTATTCAATTTAGTTTCAATGGTTTTATTCAACGAATCAATTTCTTCGTCGAGCTTTTTCATTTCTGCTGAAATATTTTCGAACCTGCTCTCTTGGTCGTTTAACTTTTTTACATATCGCTCTTTCAAAGTCATAGATTGGTTGTCTTTTCCTAGTACAGAAATGTTTTCTCTCAACCGCGATTGTTCCTCTGACATAGCATCCCTTTCCGCATAGAGTTTTTCTCTCTGATTCTTCTTGTCGTTTAAAGTCTGTATATCTTCTGCGATTTCTTTTAATTGAGTTTCAAGCTTTTCGTTAATAAATTTTTGTTTGACATAAAACCCTATTCTCTTTAAAATATCATCTTTCGACCAGTTTCTTATGTAATAGCTTGAATAATCTTCGCGTTGTTCTTTTAACTTAAAATTAATTGCGTCCTTAGGGTTTAATGTGATTTTAAAGCGCCAGTAGTTTGTAGTTTCTTCGGGATCGATAGGTTTTTCGATAAATTTATAACCATAGGTTTTAGGATGGTCCAAATAAAGCACCTTTTCCTCGTTAGTTTTGTTGCTTATCTTATATGTGGTCATTTGGTTAGTGAAATAATATTCGTAGGAATATCCACTTCCGATAGTAATTTTATGAACACTTAAACTTTCAGACTTGGATTCATGGCTTATTATTACTGCTTGCTCGACAGCATAATTTAATAAACGAGTATCCTGTTTGTTTAGAAAAGGAATTATTGCTTCCCCGGCTAGATTATCGTCATAGATTATAGTGACTGGACCTCTCTCGAGTGTTAGGTTTGTATTATTAGTGATCTCGAGGCAAGCGTTCGGATTTCTGTCGTATTCGTTTTTATTGTATAATAAAACTCGCCGAGCTTTTATAGCTTCTGTTAAAATAGGAACTAAAGCAGATTGTTTTCGTTTTATCGAAACTAGGTTTGATATATTATACTCAAATAATTCGCCCAAATCTTTGGTTTCTATTTTTGTTTGGGATTTTACTTTATCAAGTAATTGATCGTCTGACATAGCGCTTTGCATGCCACCGTATCCTATAGTTCCTGCAGGTGCAGGTGGGGGGATTCCGCTTCGTCCTGCTTTAGCCATTTTTTTCATAGCTCTTGGTTTAGCTTCCATTTCTGCCATTGCATAATCTTTATATTTATCCATTTCAATTCCTTCTTCAATTTCAGTAGGTTTTACACTCAAAACCGTCGGGGGACGGATTACGGGACGTTGGATAAATATAGGACGATAAAATTCATATTTGAAAGAAACGGGCATTCCTGCAACCAAAGATAGCTCAACATCCTTCCAATCTTGATTAGTTGTATTTTCAATAAGGCTCCAACCAGAAAGTAAACATTTTTCTTCTAATGCTTGTTCCTTGCTCATTATTAAACGGTATGAGGTTTTCCAAATTGGACTTTCTCGAATATAATAAACAAAGATGATTCTTTCAACCTCATCGTTTCCACCCGATTCACAGTTTATTGTAATTTTTTTCGCGTCTTGCTTTTTCCCCGATATTACGGTGTCGAGAAAAAATTTGAGATCTTTCTTAATATCTTCGTTGATGATATCCAATGATTTGATATCTGTAAAGTTGATCTTAGAAATAACATCATCATCCTTGAGAAGAATTAATAATTTTTCCACAATTTTTTCATTTTTGCTCATTTTTTCAAATTCTTCTATACCCATTATCGTTCCCGATATAGATTCTTTTCCAGTTATAGTTAGATTAATTTTTGCCCCTTTTATTTGAGTTATTAAAGAGGAGAAAGAATCTTTATCTGGAATGTCCAACATGATTGATTTTAACAGCTGAGAAGTATCTAAAGCTGCATCGTAAGATATAGAGCTAATATACCCTTTTTCACTGGTATCTAAAACAAAAAGCGATTTTAACACATCATCCATTTCGTCTATTTTAAACTCCAACTCAAAAGTACCAAGCCCCTTCACACTACCCTCGAGAATGTAATAGGAAACTCCGTGTTTAAAAATAATGACTTTTTTAACGTTTAATTTCGACATAAAGATAATTAATCGATTTACACATATAAATCTTGATTCTTATAAATAAAAATTATGAAAAAAAAGTAAAAAATTTAAAGAAATATATTAGAGATTTTCCTTAATTATTTTGAGGGTATCTTCTTCGATGGTTTCTTTAGGATGTTCTATGATCTGACCTAAATAGTTTCCATTTTTATTAAAGAAATAGAATGTTGGAATCGCCTGTAAATCGAAGTTAGGATTTACCGCTTCTGGGGGAGACCTTTTTTTATGCCACAGCGTTTCTCCAGGTTTATGTAAAGCGTCAAGCATAATGCCATACAAGATACGAAGTTCAACATCTTTAGTTTTCATCCTTTTTACCAGTTTAATCATACGAGGTACGTTTTTATGGCAATCAGGACACCAATCAGCACCAAATGCTACTATTTTTAGTTGTTCATTCCTTCTTTTTAATAGGGATACAATTTGGTTTAATATATCAGCTTTAGGTTCGTAAACCTTATAATTACTTTTTATCTTTGGTCCGAAATCTCTTAGGTACTCATCGGGGGACATTGTAGGAGATACAAGATCGTTCCACTTTAAATCAAGAACTTTTTTCATACTTAAAATAATAATTTCTCTTCTTAAAAAATTATTTTAATAAAAAATAAGGAGTATAACTTAACAGAATTCTATTAATTTTTAAAATCTAAGGGTAAAAAAAATAAGCCAAGGTTGCGTTTTACCATCCAAGTTAAGAAGATTTTTAAAAGTGAGTACTAATTTTAGGAAGTTTTAGAGGTCAATTAATAAATTTAAATTTAACGACAAAAGACATTTCGTTTACTCCACTCAAAGAAGACATAGCAAAAGAATTCTTAGGTGGATCTGGATACGCTTGTCGTTATTTATACGATAAACTAAGCAGAGATACTGATCCTCTTTCTCCA
>JBHLLM010000014.1:0-17262 GCA_048885575.1 Candidatus Hermodarchaeota archaeon | reverse complement strand
AATGTTTACCTTGCGTATGGTCAAAATAATGAAGAATACGCAATAAAAATTTATAAGATTGATACAAATACTTCAAGATGGATGAGAAATTACATTATCGGAGATCCAAGATTTAAAAAAGTACCGACCAATGTATCTAAAATTATTTATCTTTGGGCAAGCAAGGAGTTTAAAAATCTTAAGAGAGCATATAAGGCAGGTTTGAGCGTACCCCAGCCAATCTATGTAAAAAATAATATTTTAATCATGGACTATATTGGTTTTGAATCAATCCCAGCTCCAAAACTCAAAGATATAAAGACTCCAAAGAACCCTATAAAATTATTAAATGAAATTCTTTACTTTATTAAAGGTTTATACCAAAAAGCAAAATTGGTTCATGCTGATTTATCAGAATTTAACATTTTATATCACAATCAAAAACCGGTCGTAATTGATATTTCTCAAGCCATAACAATCCATCATCCAAAAGCAGAAATTTATCTAGTGAGAGATATCACGAATATTTTTAATTATTTTGAAAAAATAGGAATAGAAGTACCTAATCCTGAAGATTTTTATTACGAAGTAATTAATTTAGATTAGATAAAAAAACAAACATTCATTATTGAAGTTATTAAATTAAAAATGCCATTATGAAAATAGGAAAAAATAGGATTGCTGTAATAATTGGAAAGAACGGAGATACGAAAAGAGATATTGAAGAGTCCTTAGGAATACAAATTGTTTTAGACAGTAAATCCGGGGATTGTGAGGTAAAACCTATAATAGGACATCCAAAATATAATCCACTTAACATATTTACAGCACAAAAAGTGGTTAGTGCAATAAACAGAGGGTTCAATCCAGTAAAAGCTATGAAACTTTTAGATGAAACTTTTGATATTGAAGTATTTAATCTCTACGATATATTAGGGAAATCTGAGAAAAAGATCAAGAGATTAAAAGGAAGAATTATAGGAAGAAATGGCGAAATGAGAAAGGCAATAGAAAAATTCGCAGAGAGTTATGTATCTGTTTATGGAAAAACGGTTTCTATTATTTCTGACTATGATAATTTACAAATCGCAAGAAAAGCCGTAAATATGTTGTTGAGTGGAATGCCCCACCACTCGGTGCTCAAGTTTTTAGAAAATAAATATAATGAAAAGAAGAAGGAAGAATTTAGGAAAATGTATAAACCTCAATTTTAGTAGCTTATATATCTTGTTTTGTAATCTTTTACGCTATTTTTTCTCATCTCATGCTTGGTATTGAACCCAAAATATCTTTTCCATAAATAACTTCTTTAACCTCAGAATAGAGATTTGAGATGGTTTTAATTTTTTCATTAACATAAAGTTCTTTAAAGAATTCTTTTTTATTGTTAGAATATATTTCAAAACTTTTAATAGAGTAATAATCTTTTGAGTAGGACTTAAAGATAACGATACTTCTTGGATATATGCTTTTTTCTTTAAGATAAATTGCCCATCCCTCATAAAAGTAGTCCATTTTGATAGAAAATAGTTTTTTCCACTCAGTTAATTTGTCTAAAACCATATTAACTTCTTTTTGAGTTTCAGTACTAAATTTGTGTTCCATACAATTATTTCTTAAAATGAATTTAAAAAGGAAGTGAAAAAATTATATTAATCGAATGAAAGCTCTCTAATATTTAAAATATCATTTGACAATTTACTTTCATTAAGATTCTTAATTATGTCGTTGCTATTAAAAGACTGGACATTTGATATGTTTTTTCCAAAGATTTGAGGTGATTTAATGCCTGTTATGAGGAGCATAACTCTTAAATATCCCTCAAATTCATCGTTAACTCTAGCGCCCCAGATTACCATAGCATTGGTTACATCCATTTTTTCTGATATTTTTTTTGCAACAGAATTTGCTTCTGCAAGAGTCATATCGTTTCCTCCGCAAATATGAATTAGAGCACCCTTTGCACCATTAATCGAGACATCTAACAATGGTGAATTGAGTGCATCTTCGATAGCTTCTTCTACACGATTATCTTTATTACCTGACTCACCTACTCCCACTATTGCTACTCCTCCTGTACTTAAAATAGTTCTAACATCAGCAAAATCTAAGTTGATAAGTGAAGGCAATGAAATTGTTTCGGTGATTCCTTTAACCATCGTTGCTAAGACTTCATCTGCCACGCTAAATGCCTCTATTATAGGTAAATCAGGAGCAATATCTAAAAGACGATTATTATCTATTACTACTAATGTATCAGCATATTTTTTTAATTCATTAAGGCCTAATTGAGCTTTATCAATCCTCCCAATTTCAGTTTCAAAAGGCAAAGTGACTACTCCCACAACTATTGCACCTTCAAGTTTAGCGATTTCCGCCACAATAGGGGCACTTCCGGTCCCTGTTCCACCTCCTTCTCCACAAGTGATGAAAACTAAATTAGCTTCTCTTAAAATTTTTGTTAAATCTTCACGTGATTCCTCTGCTGCAGCTCTTCCAATGTCAGGGTTACCTCCTGCACCTAAGCCTCGTGTTAAGTTTTTTCCTATCAACATTTTTATATGCGATTCTACACTTTCTAAGTGTTGGAGATCCGTATTCACAGCAACACATTTAGCACCCCGAATTCCTATTTTCATTAATCGATTAACAGTATTATTTCCAGCTCCTCCGCAGCCTACGATTTTTATGTTAGCATAACCGAAATTTTCTTGAGCAGGTCTAACCACATCTCTTTTCTTAGCGTTCCTTATCAGAGATTCCATTAAAAAACAACAGATCGTTTTATTTTTGTTATAGAAATAATATAAATAAAAAATTAGAATCAATATGATATGCTCATATTACCTACAGAATACATCACAAGGTTTTAATTAATGGAAAAATCATGATTTACCAAAGGATCAAAAATGTTTGTAATAATTGAATTTTTAACGAGAATTATGTTGGGAAGAAGGTAGGGGAAGCGGTTAGAAAAGGTGAGATTGTAGGCTCCTACATTAGTAACAACGACAATATCTCCTTCTTCTAAGTCGTTAGAGAAAAAGTAATCTTTTGCTAATACATCTTGATCGGTAGGAATTATTCCCGCAATTGAAGTTTTAAATTTGTGTGGCTCCTCAATTCTTGTAGCGTTGTAAAATCTTATAGAAGATTTTGCAAATTTGGGACAAATATGGTTACCTATATTTAGAAAAATCCATCTATCATCAGTTATCCTAACAATTTTCGCAATGAGCGAACCAGCATCCCCAACTAAATAACGTCCAGGCTCAAAATAGATGTTTTTAAAATTCATCTGAAAGTTACTTATAAGTGAATTTATTTTTATTGCCAGTTTTCTTAACTGAATTTCTGGCATTATAGCTGCTTCTGGAAATCCTCCACCTAAATTTATGTTTTCTATTTCAATTCCAGCGCTGGACAAGAGTTTAACATTATCTAAGAGGATATTTATATTTTTTTTAAATAACCCAAAATCATTCATCTGAGTAGAGTAATGAGATAATAATGTTGTAACTTTAAGATTTTTACATTCATTAATTATTTCTTTTAATCTTTTTACATTTGATTGATTTAAAAAAATACCTAATTTGCTTGAATATTTTTGATTACTAATTCTTAAACAGATATTTTGAATTATTGTGTATTTTTTAGCAATGAAGTCGATTTTTACTAAATCGTTCATATTATATACTACTATTTCTTTGATTTTTTCTTGAGCGCACTTTTCGATAAGTTCTTGTGGTAAATAAGGACCTCCAACAATTATCTTATCTGGAGGAAATCCTAATTTTAACGCTAACTTTAGTTCAGGTAATCCTATTAATTCGGCACCTAATCCTTCTGATTGAATAATATTGCATATTTCAGGAAGATAATTAGCCTTGAATGAATAAAAACAATGAAAATTCTTAAAAACAGATTTAAAGACTTTAAGAAATGTTTCTATATTATTTCTAACTCTATTTTCTAAAAAAATTATAACAGGAGTAGAATAAGCACCTAAAATTTCAGTGAGTGAGACATTATCAAATAAAATTTCCCCCTCTCTTTTGTTTATATAAGGATTTCCGGATATTTTTTTCAGTTTATTCACCTTACTTTAAAATTAATTCTTGATATGTTTCGTGCGTTTTCTTAACTATAATATCCCAAGTAAATTTCTCTTGAACTTTTTTTCTCCCTTCTAAACCTAAGTTTTTGCTTAATCGCTTCTTTTTTAATAGCATTACGACTTTTTCAGCAATATCAATGTAATCATCGAACCCAACAAGTAGCCCATCGATATTGTTTCTTATAACTTCTGGTGTCGCCCCAATGTTTGCACCGATAACAGGTTTACTAGAAGCCCAAGCTTCTAAAAACGCAATACCAAACGCATCACTTCGGCTTGGCATCAAAAATAGATCTGCTTCGTTAAAAGCTGCTATTTTCTTTATATCATAATAGCCTTTTAAATTATTGGGAGTTAGGTTTATAACTCGAGGATCAATAGTCTTTTGAATTCTCGAGAGTTCTCTATTAAAGGCAAGAGTAGATGGACCAATAAAGACAAAGTAAACTTTTCTGTATTTTTTTAAGATATAAGGGATTGCTTTTAAAATTGAAATTGCTCCTTTTTCATAATTTTTGTATCCACAAAATAATACCATTCTATAATTCTTTTCATTTGGTTTAAAATATTTTTGTTTAAACTTAAATTTCTTAGGAGTTTGTTTTTGGGGGATAATAAACTTCTTATAATCGACTCCCATAGGAATAACTTTTATTTTTTCTTCAAGAATGCCTAGTTTTTCATTTAACATTTTCTTTTCAAGATAAGTACAAGCAATTATCTTATCAAATTTTTGAAGTGGTTCGAAGTAATTTTTATTAAGATATCTGGGATTTGAGAAATGAAAAAAGGGGGTACACACAGTCGGCTTGTTAACAATTTTGGCTAGCATTAAGGTTAAGATCGTATTGAAATAGGGATAGAAGCTTGAATGAATTAAATCGAAGGAGATTTTGGGGGGATAGACCATTTTTTCAAGAAGATTTTCCAAGTACGGACCATTTCTTAAATATTCTATCAAACACTCGTCAGATAGTTTTAAATCCTTATATGATGGGGTTTTTTTTATGAATTTAAGTTTATCCTCAAGTGATATGTCGTATTTAACGGGAAAACGAGTGATTTTTAAATCGTTTACATTATCGTAGTATTTCTCTCCAAATTTAATAGTTCTACCATTAGATTCTCTTAATCCTTTAAAATCAATCGCAGTAGAAGTATAAACATTAACGATATAATGGTATTTCAGATGCAACATTTCTGCAATACTTTGGATATAAAATTCTGCTCCCGAGATTGCAGGATAATATCGAGTTGGAAAAAATAAAATATTGTACAAACTTTCGATCCTTTTTATTTATCAATTATAATTACTATATGATAATCAAATGTCTAAAGATTTATTATTTGATGTTTATTCAAAGGCTAAAAATAAAAATGTTCTCGATGATGAGCTAATTAATTTTATTAATTCTATTTTTCCCAATAAGGTTAACAAAGTTTTAGATACAATAAAAAGGGGAGTAACAAAGTATAGTTATAAGCCTTCTAATCGTGTTATTTGGGTTGCTTTAGGTAAGGATAGTGAACATTTAATTTATCCAAGATTATATTGTTCCTGTCAAGATTTTTATAAGAATGTAGTGATACAAAGGAATAGAGGTTTTTGTAAACATCTAGTAGCTCAGGCTATTTGTGAGGGTTTAAACGATTTTAATGTTTTAGAATTAGAAGATGAAGATTTTCATAAGCTAGTTGAAGATTTAAACTTAAAATTTTAATCTTTCGGCATTCCTTATTGAGTCTTTAACTAGATCAGAGATGTTGACTCTTAATTCTGAATTTTCTACTTCGGACAACCTTGCATGGGTTTCTGGGTATTGGGGATTAAATTTACATCCTGCTGAAGTTTCTGAAGAGGCTTTATACAAGCCGATTTGCTTATTTAAATTAATTACTTCTTGCTTGTCGCATCCTATTAATGGTCTTAACAGAATGAAATCTTGAATTGTATCATTATATGAGTATAAATTGTCCAAAGTTTGACTAGCTTGTTCTCCCAAAATATCCCCCGTAACAATTATATTTGTTGCTTCTAATTTTCCTAATTGTTTAGCAATTCTAAGCATTAATCGCTTGCATAAAACACAAGTCAATTTTCGATCACAAACTTGTTTAAAAACTTCTAGGTTGTTATTATGATTAATGAAATATATTTTCACTTTTTCATTTGTAAACTTTGATAAGATTTTCGCAATTTTTATAACTTTTTTCTTCATCGAATGTTCGTAATCATCTGAAGTCAGAAATGAAAGAAAAATCGGCGTAAAACCTTGTTTAATCATTAAATATGCTGCGATTGGGCTGTCCAATCCCCCGGAGAGTAAAGATATGAATGTTCTTACTGCTATCACCGCTTATTAATTTGTAGTTATTTCTTCTCTTTCCCATTCTTTTAGATATTTATTAAAATCCTTAAGTAAAATTTCTCTAGAAATTCTTATTTTATTTTTATACTCGAGTTTTTTGATCTTTAGCATTAAATTTTTATTTTTTTTTAGGTGTTCTTGAGCATTAGGATATTCATTTTTAAAAACTTCTTTAATTTTAGCAAAATCCGCTTTTTTTAATGAATCATAATATCTATCTACAAAATTACATAAAGGATCAACGCTTATTTGAAAATTAAAAGCATCTACTTGCTTTAAAGCCAAAGGATAAGCTTTGCATGCTAATGGTTTCGTTTCATGTACTGTACAACCTCTTTCGAGATCATAAAATGGGCATCCGTGAGTTTCATTATCTAATCTTATTTTATATGTCAGAACAAGAATTTTTTTATTTAATATATCAGGAAAAACTAAATCTTCAATGATCCTAAATTTAATACCATTTTTTTTCGCAATTTCAATTAATTCATCTGCTTCATCAGGATACAACGGAATTCTCTTTTTATATTCAATTTCATGACAGCAAGTTCCACATTTTTGACAAGTATAGTATAGCTCGTTCAAATTTAGAAATTTAAAAAATAATTTTTAATATCGTCGGTAAGAATTCCGATATATATAATGATACTTTAGAGAATAAATTTTTTGTGATATTATGATTATATTACTTTTACGATAAATTATGTGTCTATTAGGATAACACATTGATTTTAAAGAAATAAATATGACTCTAATAATATCAAAAAAATATTAGTTTGTGTATAAAAAGTGACTCAGTCAGGGATAAGGGTAATTAAGCATGGAGATTTTAAAGAGGATGAATTTATTGACCCTATATGCATTTTAGGGATGCCGGGAATAGCTGATGTTGGAAAGTTCGCGATAGATTCTTTAATTGGGCAACTTGATGCAAAAAATTTTATGGATTTTATCTTTGATGACTATCCCGCAGGAGCTATAGTTGATGATAGTATATTATCAGCTCCTAAAGCAGAGATATTATATTGGAAAGACCCGAATAGAAAGAGAGATATCTTTTTAATCACTGCTGATGCGCAAAGTTTAACACCTAAAGGTATTTATAGAATTTCAAACTTTCTTACGGAGATAATTTATCAATGCAACATAAAATTAATAATAGCTTTAGGAGCGTATCCAGTGAATAGTCGTAAAATAAATGGAAATGTTCCCCAAATTTATGTAAGTTCAACTAATCGAGAATTATTAATAAAATTTTTAACTAAAAACAACTGTCAAAAAATCCAGAAGGGTGTTATTATTGGTGCTAATGGCTTAATCCCTACATTAGCAAAGGCGAGATTCAATTTAGATGGCATCGTTCTCTTAGCGGAAACAGACAATATTGCCATGGTAAATGAAGATATCACCGATTTAAAAGCTTCAATAACTCTTTTGGAAATGTTAAAGAAGTCATTTATGTTACCAATTAAAAAGAAATATTCTCTCGATAATATTGATAATATTACAAAAAACCTTCAAAATAAAAGAGATCAACTCGAAAAAGATTTAAACACTTTTGAATTCGTAGATACTGAAGATAAGAGAAAGTCATTGTACATTTAATTTTAATTATTTTCCTTTCTTTGTTAATGTTTTTCGGAATTCTACTAGCTTTCTAAATTATTTGCGAAAAATTTTTTAATCCTAGTAAATTACTAAAACTATGAAATATGTGTGTGCCCGAAAAAGCTGTGGGAAAGAAGTATCTAAAAAGGAATTAAATGCTTTACCTGGAATTAAATGTTCTCACTGCGGATTTCGCATCTTATATAAAAAACGCCCAGATGTAATAAAAAGAATAAAAGTTCGATGAATTTTTTTCTTTTTAGATTTAAACGACTTCTAAAAACTTTTCATGAATTTAAATCGAATCTTAAATGATTGATTATTTCTTTATATCTATTTCTTATTGTAGCTTCCGTAACTCCTGCGGCTAATGAAATCTCTTTTTGGGTTCGGCGTTCGCCCTCTTGTATTGCTGCAACATATAATGCAGCTCCTGCTAAACCAGTAGGTGCTTTTCCAGCTGTAATATGATATTTCTTAGCTAACTTTAATAGTTCGGCAGCTCGGTTCTGAGTCCTTCCTGAAAGATTTAGTTCGGCACAAAATCTTGGGATGAAGTTTATCGGAGAGGAAACTTGAATATTCACTTTTAACTCGTTTAATATAAGTCTATAACAGCGAGCTATCTTTTTTTTATCGACGAGAGCAAATTCGATAAAATCATCAAGAGTTTTAGGAACATTATTTAATCTACAAGATAAATAAATCGAAGCTATAAGCATTGCTTCTATAGATCTTCCGCGTATTAGATTTTTATGCGCCATTTTTCTATATATGTGAGCTGCTGATTCTTTTAATTCTTTTGACAAGTTTAATTGAGAAGAAAAACGATCTAATTCATTCATCGCATACGCTAAATTTCGATCGATTGATTTATTGGTTCTCGTTCTTACATGCCATTTCCTTAAACGATATACCTCAGCTTTCATTTTAGGGCTTATAGTTTTACCAAAAGCGTCTTTATTTTTCCATCCAATCATTGTACTTAATCCTTTATCGTGGAGTGTTAAAGTTGTTGGCGCTCCTACTCTAATTTTTTTATTAGCTTCTTCTGAGGAAAAAGCTCTCCATTCTGGACCAGAATCAATGATTTTTTGACTTAAAACTAGACCACATACATTGCATATGATTTCACCACGAGCATTGTCAGCTACTAGATTACTATTCCCACATTCTGGGCATAAATTTAAATTATTTTGATGCATTGAAAGATCCAAATACTTATACCCACAAATATTTCAAATCCTTAATTTCTATAATTAAAGTCATACTTTTAAATGTTTGCGTTTTATGGATTTGTCAGTTAATAAAATTCTCAATTAATCATTTTAGTATATGACATTTCACCAAAAATTTTTAATAAGATGGAATTTTCTAATTATATAATGCGACATTATTATAAAAGCCACGGAAAGCATTGTTATCTAAGATCTTTTCAGACTTCTTGTAAAAAGTGTGGTGCAGATGTGTTGTATTGGGAGTGCACTCACGGAAGTAAGGTTTTTTTTGAGTATCCACCTTATGGAAAATTACAAAGGCATTATTGTCGGAAAGGGCTTGGATTATACAGCAAAAGGAAAGGTTTTCCAGTGATAGTTAAACCACCTAAAGGTCTTTTAGAAGACCCATATTTTAATTGCCCTGTGTGTGGAAAGATTTTTAAAAAACAAACTTCATTACAAGATCACTTTAAGGAACAAAATAAAGACGATTTAGAACATTTATTATTTACTAATGATAAATTAATTTTTAAAGATAAATTCAATAAAAAGAATAAATTAGACTCTGAAAGCAATAAATATCGATATAAACCAAAATTTGGCAGAATAAACATAAAGACGTCAAAAGAAGAATAAATAATTAACCAAAATTTTTAATACAATTTTTATAATTATATTTATACTAATATTATTATTATTTTTACACTAGGATAATTAAATCTAAAAAATTGGAAAAAAAAATGCCCTCTGATCCAGCCACGATTGTTTACAATTTAATACAAAAAGATCCAAGTATTATTGCTGCTGCTGTAATTCAAGGAAAAGACACTATTCTTTACTCAACAGATAATTGGGACATTAGCGCTGATGTTAGTAAAGTAATATCAAGCTGGAATAGTTTGAACGCTCAATTTATTATGATTTCAGGGGTAAAATACTCTATTCTTCAATGTACTTCGGAAAGGTTGGTAGCTACTTCAATTAAAGGTGAAGGACACATTCTTGGAGCAAAAGATGAAGAACATAAACTAATTATTTATCTTGAACCTGATGGTGAACCTATGGGAGCAACGATGGATACAGCAAGAGCTCTTTCCCAATTAAGCTCAAAACAAAGTTATATGGATACCGATTCTCAACTAGGGAGTGCAAGTACTCCTACTGCTCCAACCGGAGTTAATATTGACCCACAATTGAAAGGAGAAATCCAATCTTTCTTAGAATGGATTAAAGATAGTGAGGGCTTATCAGGATACATTAATTATTATATTCAACAAAACAATACATCTATCATTTCAGAACTTTCAAAAATATATGCAGAGTTAAGGGAAATATTTGGGGTATAATTTTATTCTTGTTTTTATGAGAGATATTCACATGGAGTCAAATTAAAAACTTTAGTGAGAGTATTGGAGAATCCACGCAAAAATACCAAGGAAATTTCAAAAAATGAAGAAGAGAAGCGTCTTTCAAATGAAAATTCGTCCAAAATTCAAGTTGCTAATGAAAATAAAGGGCAATCAAAAAGCGAAAAGCCAAAAAAAGAGCCTCTTAAGAAGGGAAAAGACAATTTTTCAACTAAAGAAGATTTCGAATTAGATATACCTTCAGTTCCCGAATCCCCGAAGATGAAAGATAAAATTACTATTAGGTCTCCGGGTCTTTCCACTGACTTGGTATCACAGATGAAGAAGCTTGAGTCTAAAAAAAACAAAGTTGTTTTAGTAAATTGTGAACGATGCAAGGAAATAATTGCTGTACCTATTCCTAGAGTTTTTGTTTTGAAATCAGAATTACCAGTTGTACCTATAAGCTATATCCACAAAAATTCTCAGAAAAAAGATCAACATTGTATTACACTTCATATTGATCATGATTTTGACATACGTAGGCAACGGATTTCTGATGTTGTTTTTTCTCCTAAGTAATTCTTATCATAACATCAATACATAGCTAATTTTCCTTATGATAGATTTGATATTAAGATAGAAAGAAAAGCTACAAGAAAAGGTATAAAACATAATAAGCAGAGAAAAGAAATAAAACTGCTTTTCCACTTTAAATCATTCGGATTTAGAATCGTATTGCAATTGTGACAAATTTTTTGACTTGTATTAGTGATCTGAATATTACAATTATAACAACTTTTCGTTGTATTATTTTTATCAATAGGACAGTTCTGTTTAGATTCGGACATTAAGAATCAATGCCTATAATTTTTAAAAGAATTAAAAATGTGCTGTGTACTATATTACATAATTCTATAGTTAAATTAAATAATTAAGATATCGTTTTAAAGGTGATCAATCGATTTCTGGTTATATAGGTAAAAAAATTAGATTAGAGAGGATTTTTAACCGAGAAACAAAAAAAACAATCATAATTCCTTTGGATCATGGCTTAACTGAGGGACCAATTGAAGGGATTGACAAAAATTTAGGAGAAATGGTTAACAAAATAGCTTTAGGAGGGGCAAATGCTGTTTTAGGTCATGTAGGGATTCCACTTTACGCCCATAGAGGATATGGCCCCGACATTGGCTTGATTTTGCACTTATCTGGTTCAACTTCACTAAGTCCAGATGCAAATTACAAGGTATTAGTCAACAACGTTCTGGAAGCTGTGAAGCTAGGAGCTGATGGCGTCTCTTTACACATTAACATTGGAACAAAAACAGACGCTGAAATGCTGGAAACTTTAGGAAGAATTTCACGAGAATGCCGAGAGTTCGGGATGCCTCTTTTAGCAATGATGTATCCTAGAGGAGAAAATGTTGAAGACGAACACGATGTGCAAGTTGTTAAAATTGCTGCAAGAGTTGCGGCAGAACTTGGTGCAGACATTGTAAAAACAAATTGGACAGGAGATCCTGATTCTTTCAAAGAAGTTGTTGATGGATGTATGGCCCCAGTAATTATTGCGGGAGGGGTCAAGGCAGGTATAAGAGATCTTTTAGAGATAACAAAACAATCCGTAGATGTTGGTGGAGCAGGAGTCGCATATGGTAGAAACGTATTTCAAGCAGAAGACCCTACGAAGGTCGTAAAAGCGCTTTATTTAATCGTTCATAAGAATTATGAAATAAATGAAGTCATGAATGAACTAAAAATATAATCCTAATTTAAAATGTTCTAAATTACTAATTCGAAACATGAAACCTATTATTGAAAGATCAAAGCAGTTAGATAAAATTAAGATACATATTTCAATCTTTAGATTATATAAAAGTTATCTAGTACTTATTTCCGACCAAGAGACTATGGGTATCGGAAATGTAACATTAGGAACTCCCCCTAGAATTGAAGGTATGAAAGTATCGGCAGCCACTCATCAATTATTTGGAATTCAACAAGAAATATTAAGTAATGTTATCGTTGAAAAGATATCTTCCTTTTTGAATGCCCCTGTATTATTATTAATGTTTTTAAAGTCTATTCGTGATGATCAAGAGATTTCTAAGCCCTTAATATTGTTTTTAAATGATGTATTAATTGACATTCCAGATAACGACAACATTTAACTATTAAATGAAAAATGCTAAAAAAATAATACAGGGAGTGGGACTTGAACCCACGTAGAGCTATCTCACCGGATAACTCATCAAACGATCTGTTAATCAACATAAATATTTGTTAATGATCTTGAATCCGTATTGTGAGAATATTTCTCACAAAAGTCCGGCACCGTTGACCAACTTGGTTATCCCTGCTTAGAATTCTGATATATTTTGACTCTAATTTAATATTTAATATTTTATTTGTTTTCGTTTAAATTAATAAAATTAAAATAGTTTCTTGATATTAAGCGGGTGTAAAAATAAACAGAAACACGAATAAAACAGCCATCATACCAACCATAAACAACATTTGAATTCGACTTTTTTTCTTTTGCTTTTTTTGGCCAGCATGATAGTTGTCTCGACAATTTTGACTACAAAACTGCTTATCTGTAGGCATTGCTTTTCCACAGATTGGACAATGACTATGCGGTCCCCATTTCTTTTTAATTTGATCCTTCCAAGTTGCTTGAGACATTCTTTTTTCTCTAATTTGTGAAGTCGTTTAGTATGTTAGTTAATTATTGCAAATTTTAATAATTTATTATTTGATATCCTATTTCGATATAAGTGTACCAATAACCTCTTTTTCATTATTCCATAATTTATTGAACTGTTTTAATTTCTTTCCTGACATAACAAATACTTTTATTCCACTTCTTTTTAAAATTTGTAAAGAAACTGCATCAAAAATTCTGTATTCTCCAGCTGACGATTGCGTATCAATTGAGTTTTCTAAAATTAATTTTTGTAACGAATCATACGAAATAGTTTCTAATAATTTTGCATCTTTATAAAGTTTTGGATCTTTATCGTAAATACCGTCAACATCCGTAAGGATAACTAATTTTTCTGCTTTTAAATATTCTGCAACAGTTATAGCTACTGATGTAGTTGATTGTCCTGGTTGCAAACCTCCCATTACTACAATTTTATGCGAATTAATGGCAAGTGATAGTTCTTCGAAGGATTTTGGAACTTGAGGATAAGCCAGTCCTTTCATTTTCGCTAGGAATAATTGAGAGTTTATATGTGATATGTCAATTCCTATCAAATCACATAATACTTCATTTTCAGTAAAGCCTCTTATCGCTTTAATGTATTGTCTAGCTACTGCACCCCCTCCGCATACAACAACGATTGAATTGTAATCTTTGGTTTGTTTTATTATATTGCAAAATTCAGGGACTTTTTCAAAATTTAACGTTCCTCCCTCAGAAAAGAGAAGAGAGCCCCCAAATTTTATCACAATATTCCTTGTCATAATAAACTATAATTGACTTTTATTTTTTAATTATACATATAATTAATTAGAAAAAAGTACATCTTTACAGAATATGGCTAGTAATAGCAGAAAAATTATCGTGGAAGTTCCCCATCGTATTTCGGGTTTTTTTGAAATTGTAGATAAAGAAAACGGAAACCTAATCAAAGATCCGGTAAATATTGGCTCTCGGGGAGCTGGATTTAATGTGAGCGGGGTAGGGGAGACAATTATTTCATATAAAAAGCTTGAAAAAGGAGAAGAAAGTAGCTGTACTGTTTATATAAATGAAGAGAAATTAGACAAAAGAGCAGAAACTACATATTATATTTATGATTATGTTAAAAAATTGATAAATTACCCTATTGATCTAAAAATTGAGCATTTTTTTGATTTACCCGTTGGTTGTGGGTATGGAGCAAGCGGTTCAGGAGCACTAGGAACGATTTTTGGATTGAATAAACTTTTAAACTTAAACTTGAGTAATTTTGAAAGTGGAAGGGTAGCTCATATTGCTGAAGTAGTTAATAGAACGGGATTAGGGACTGTTTGTGGACAATTAGGGGGCGGTTTGTGTGTTTTAAAGGAACCTGGTTATCCATGTAACTTCAATCGTTTAAAAACTCCTAACAATCTTTTAGTCATTTGTGGATCTTTTGGAAAGATAAAAACCAAATCAATATTATCAGATGAAACTTTAAGTTCAAATATAAAACAAGCTGGCAAGATTGCTTTAAACAAACTACTATTAACGCCTGATTACAAAAATTTTATTCAAGTTTCTTACCAATTTGTGAAAAATACAAACATAATGGAAATTCTACATCTAGAAAAAATAAAGGATTTATTGAACGATTTGCACAAATTGGATATTATAGGAGCAAGTATGAATCAATTAGGTCGCTCTGTTTATGTCTTTTGTAAAAGAGGAAGGGAAAAGGAAGTTTTTGAAATTTATAATACATACAAACCTGTTATAAAAACATTTGAGTTAAAAATTAACTATAAAAAAACCATAAATTTTAAAGAACATATAAAGGAATGTATTTGATGATTTCAAAAAAACACAATCTCAGTTTAATTTTGCGAAATCCATCAATCTAAAGCACCATACCAAGCTCAGAAAGCATATAATTTGTTTTTTTGAATGTTGGAGCTTCAATATCAACAATTTGACGAAGTTTTTTGGGAACAAAATAAAAATCAACATATCCCTTAAAGGGTATATCAATTCTGATTGCTAAAAGTAAAGAGTATCCTTTAAACTTGGACATTTTTGCCATATTTAATAAACTAATGTATTATCTTGTTGAAAAGTATAGAAAAAATTATTCTTGAATACTATTTGTTCTTGCTGAATTTAACGATTTTGATTTTAATGTCGCTGCTTCCACGGCTCTAATTAGAGTAGCTCTTATCTTTGCTGATTCCAGTTCGTGTATCGCAGTTATAGTTGTTCCTCCCGGAGTAGCGACCATATCTTTCAATGCTGCAGGGTGTATATCTGTTTCTAAAAGAAGTTTCGCAGAACCTAATAGTGTTTGAGCTGCTAGTTTTAAAGCAGTGCCCCTAGGCAGGCCCATTTTCACACCCCCATCGGCTAAAGCTTCAATTATAATAAATATGTAAGCGGGTCCGCTTCCAGATAAACCTGTTACCGCGTCTAAATGTCTTTCTTCTAATTCGACAACCATCCCCACTGCTTTAAATATTCGTTTAACGAATTCTAATTGATAATCTTTAATATTTTCATTATGAGCTATTGCTGTAGCAGCTGCACCTATAAGTGCTGGTGTGTTAGTCATTATTCTTATTAATCCCACTGCAGGATTTATAAATTTATTTATATGATTAAAAGAAACTCCCGCAGCGATAGAAATTATTACTTGTTCATTTGAAACTATTGGTTTAATTTCTTTTAAAACGGAATCTATAATTTGGGGAATAACAGCAATTAAAATATATTTTGAGGTTCTTGCTAATTCCTCATTATTTTCAGCGTATTCAACATTTAATTCCTCTGACAATTTATTCCGTTTATTTTCGTCAATATCATAAGCAATAATGTTGTTTTTTTCAATCGTATTAGTGGAAATTAGCCTCCTCAATAAGGTAGATCCAATTTTTCCAGTTCCAATAATTCCTAATTCTTTACTATACATAATATAAATTTATTATTGTAACCAAAATAATCTTATTAAAATACACTATAAAAGAAGAGATTTTTGGATTTTTTTTTAAGATTCTACCTCAAGGAACTTGTCTGTACAACTCTGCTTTTAATTCTTCTATGAGATGACCTTTAATCATTCCTTTATTTCTATCGTAACCTTCACAAACCAAGCTCCTAACACCAATTATGTCTGGTCCGATTTCCTTTATTTTGGTAAGTGAATCTTTTCTTAAATTTCCCGCAAGTGCGACCTCAAGATCTAATTCTTTCGCTTTATCTCTAAACAGTTTTAATTGCTCGACAGTGAGAAAATTAAATAATCCCTTTCCATCTTTGATATATGTATCAAGCATCACGATGTCAGCGCCAGATTTAGCTGCAATAGTAGGAAGGGATAAAAAATCGGGAGAAGTTTCCATCCTTATCTTATCGGCATAACCAGCTGCTACTACTTTAATATTTTTGTCATAATCCTTTACAGCTTTCACAACCTTATCCATCAAAAAAATAGATTCTTTTTCTGTTGTCGAACCTTTAAGACCCACTTTTACAATATCGGCCCCCGCAACTGCAGCACCGAGAGCTGCCAAGGAAGCGGTACCAGGTAAATTCGGAAAATCTCCAATCGTTGCACTTAATAGTTGAGAACCTCTAAACTGGATTAGACTCTTCATTTGTTTTATAATCCAAGGAAAATTGGCTCCAAGAGACCCCTCGCTGGGATTTTTACAATCAATGAAATCAACCTCTTTATGTTTAACCACTATCTTAGCTTCTTCCAAGGTTTTAGGGCTTATTAGTAATTTGAAACTTTTTCGCATAATTAATCCTTTAATAAGTAAAAGTTAAAATTAATTCATACTAATCAAGGGGTTCGATTATTAATAGATCTTTTATCTTCCAAGCTATAAAATTTCTTTTATTTTAAGATAAACGAAATTAAATTAAAACTTATAAAGAACATTATGATATAAAA
>JBHLLM010000013.1:0-17520 GCA_048885575.1 Candidatus Hermodarchaeota archaeon | reverse complement strand
TGAAAAATGTGTGGGTTCTAAGTTTCCAAACCAGGTACCGCAATTCGAACATGCTGGAACTTGAGAGATGAGAGTCGATCCTGATTTAACTTCAATAATTAATGAACTTGCTCCTAATGATGAGATAGTCTGAGTAATCCCCCTAATTGTATTTAGATCAGTATTTGTTAAAACTTGGCCAATTTGAATTTGAATGTCGTGAGATTCTTTTGGATTAAGATTTGTTTTTAAGGGATTTCCATCCACCAGAACTGCTTCGTGTCCAAATTCTTTCTTCAATAGTTCTAATAAGGTCTTATGACTTCCCTTTACTTTATTCACCAATAAAGCAGAAATCTTCAATGGCTCTTTCTTTCTTAAACTATCAATTTTAGCGACTATCTCATCTTCTCTCAAAACTGCTATTTTATTATCACACACATGACACTTCCTTATTCCAAATCTAGCGAATAAGATCTTTAACAGGGGAATTAAACCAGTTGCGGACGCTAAAGTGGAATTAGGATTTCTATTAAGAACATTTTGACCAAGGGCGATCATAGGACCAAGCCCATTAATAGATTTTACTTTCGCGGGGCTTAGGTTTATATCGTCTTTACTGACTGAAAAAGCTTCTAAAAACCTGCGACGCGCTTCTTTATACAATGTGTCAAATATAAGCGAAGTTTTTCCCGAGCCGGATACTCCTGTGACCGCTGTAATTCCATCTTTGATATCAACATCGATATCCTTTAAATTATGCTCTCGCGCACCTCTAATATTAATTTCCATAATGATTTAATTTTGTTTAATTTAAATAAGGACCGGTATTTGAGTTGTTATTCTCTTTAATCTTAGCTACTGGACCTTCTGCTATTATTTCTCCTCCTTTTGGTCCTCCTTCCGGTCCCAATTCTATAAGATAATCACAATAGGATAAAATTTCTGGATCGTGTTCTATGATTATAACACTATTTCCTTCTCGTACTAATTGATCTAAAAGATCTACTAGTTTTATAGCATCATAAAAGGATAAACCAACTGTAGGTTCATCTAGAATGTATAATGATTTAGTTTTTCGAGCTCTCCCAAGTTCCTTCGCAAGTTTAACTCGTTGAGCTTCTCCACCGCTTAATGTTGGAGCTGGTTGACCTAAAGTTATATACCCCATACCAATATCTTCAAGAATCCGTAAGACATTTGATATGCTAGAATCTGATGCGAATAATTTAGTTGCCTCCGAAACGGTCATATTTAACACATCTGCTATTGATTTATTTTTATATTTTACCTCCAATATCTCTGGTTTATACCTGAGTCCATGACATTCCCTACAAATAATATTAAAGCTACTTAAAAAGGATATTTTTAGATCCTGTTCGCCGATTCCCTTGCAAGATGGACATCTTCCTTTATCAGAATTATAGGAAAAATGCCCTGCTGAATATTTGCGTTTTTTTGCTTCGGCTACTTTCGAAAAGATATTTCTAATTTTATCCCAAATTCCTATATATGACGCAGGTGTTGAGGTTTTAACTCTTGAAATTGGTTTTTGACTTACAACTATAACTTCATCTAAATTTTCCCATCCGTTAACCATTCCAGAGTATTCAAGAAGATCTTCACCGTTTTCTTCCTCACCATTTTCATTGTTTGAATTTTTGGCTTTATCGGTTCCACGCTTGAAAAAGGGTTGCAATAACGGAACTAATGTGTCTAAAATTAAAGAACTTTTTCCGGATCCAGATACACCCGCGATTCCTACCATCATACCTAAGGGGATTTTGACATCTATATTCTTTAGATTATTTGTACTAGCATTCTTTAGTATGAGAAATTCTGTTGAATCGTCTATTTCCTTTAACCTATCTTTTGGTTTTGGGGGTAATGATATTTTACCAGTAAGGAATTGCCCCGTATAGGAATTATCAACCTTTTTTAACCCTTCTAAAGTTCCCTGAAACACTAATTCGCCCCCATTTATGCCCGCGCCCGGACCAATATCAATTATCTCATCTGCTATCTCAATGAAACTTTTATCATGTTCTACGATTAAAATAGTATTTCCTAAATCTTTCAATTTTTTCAGCAATTCGATTAATGATTCCTTTTCTTTTTCGTGTAAACTCATGCTTGGTTCGTCTAGAATATATATAAGGGAATCAATACCAGCATCTAAATGAGTCATTAACGATAATCTTTGGAGTTCTCCACCACTTAATGAGGGTAATGCCCGATGTAAATTAATATATGACAAGCCTACATCTTTCATACTTTTTAATCCTTTAATTACTAACTCGCATAGGTTCTCACCCTGAATGGTCGATAAATTATTTTTTTTAATTTCTTCTAGAAAAGAGATTAGTTGATCGATAGGCATGATGGCTAACTCTCCAATATGCTTATCTCCGATCCTTACACTCCTTGCTTGTTCGTTTATTCGAAATCCCTCACATTCATCGCATTTCTTCAAGGACATGAAACTTTTATGAATTTTATCCCTTCGATATGCACTCTTAGACTCCGTAAGAGCACGTTCTATGTGAGGGATGATCCCTTCAAAGACTCTTTCTAAAATTCCTGTAAATGTTTTGGAGTCCCAATCAAAAGGAAGCTTTTTACCACTTCCATACAAGAAGACTTGTTTAACCTCATCTGGTAAATCTTTATATGGTGTTTTAATATCAAAATTATAAAATTTTGGGAGTTGTTCTACGAATCTTATTTGATCGGCAAATACTGCTGAACCAGCTTTAGTAATTTGAATAAGATCTCTATTATAATCTTGAACAATTAACTCTTCAGTAAGATGCATTTGATACCCGCGTCCTTTACAGGCTAAACACATGCCACTTGGCTCGTTGAAGCTAAAGTGTTTAATTTCTAAGCGATCTACAACCATCCCACATATATCACATTCGAAATTTTCATTGACAGGCTCTTTACAAATAGGACATATTAAAACACCTTCTGTCGCATATAACATCCTTAAAAGATTATATAATCTAGTCTTTGTGCCAACTGTTGAGCGAGGATTGAATACACGAGTTGTTCTTTGCTCCACTGCTACTGTAGGACTTAAGCCTTCCAGCAAATCAAACGGTTTTTCGTCCTCAAATTTTGGAGGAAACCCTATAGATTGTAAGTATCGGTTCATTCCTTCATCAAATATAATATCAAAAGCTAAACTTGATTTACCAGAACCTGACACACCTGTAATTAAGACTATCTTTTTTTTAGGAATTTCTATGTTCAAATCTTTCAAATTATGAAGTCTAGCCCCCACCACTTTAATTTTATCCATTTTCAATCCCAACTTTTTTTTACTATTTTAAATTTGGATTTATTTTATTTCCACAATCAAAACACTGTTCGTCATGAATGCATATTTCTCCACCACATTCCGGGCATCGATATAAACTTTCTTCTTCCTTGAGCCATTTTTCAAATCCGATTACTTGTAGCCTTTTTAAATTCTGAACGAAACTTACATTGTATCGTTCAGAATATCTTTCATCAATCTTCTTTAAGTTTGAACATGGAAAACGATCACATTCATAACAGAAATCAATTTCGTCTTTTCTTATTAATGCACAATCGCGCTTTATAAAAGAACAATTCTTGTTACGAATCCTACACCCTTTACAACCATTTTTGCGTCCTTTTTCTTCAAGTAAATTCTTTTTAAGTATTAAATATGACCTACACGCACCACAATACATCCCACAAGGTGCTACTAAATTTTTTTCACTCATTCTTTCCATTCTTTTAAATTTTTAGTCTTAATAAATTCTTAAAAAACAGTTCTTCCTTCTTTAATATTACTAGTGCATGTTCCTGCAGCTTATTCAAATCTACATTCTCTAAACAATCATTTTTATGTACATCAGCTGCTTTTTTTAATGTTTCTGCTAATATTGTCCAATATATTGCAGAATCCTTTATGATTGGTAAGTTTTCCTCTAAAATCTTAAAATCTTCATTACTCCATGCTTTAGGTCCTTCTCTAATTTCAGGATGATCAAGCAATTCTTCTAAAAATTGTGAATAAAGATTGCGGAAACTTGCTCCACCAGTACCCCAAGTTTCAATGTATCCATATAATAGTTCGAACATTAGTTTGGCGCGTGAAATCGATTTACCCAGAGGATCCTTTGCCTCCCCCTGCAATTTCTCTTTCCATAGAGGAATTGAAGTAGCAAATTGTTTCAGTCCTTGTATACCATTATTATTTACTGACGGTCTTAGCATATTATTTACTACTTTTTGAATTGCTATTTTTACTCCTGCTGCTAAGGGTGGATGTTTTCCATCATGTCTTCTTATCATAGAAAATTGTATATTGTTAGGATGCATAAATTTTGGTCCATATTCAGAACTCCTCGCTTCCTTTAATTTTTCAATAGAAATTTCTTGAAATCCTTCGTGGTCTGTATCTCCTATATATGCAATTCCTGTTTCATCATCATACCCAGCTAGAGTAATTGCATGTCCACCAAAGTGAATATCTCCCTCCTGTTCAAAATAGGGCAGATATCCCAAATCAACTCTCAGGATTAATGGTATATCTTGGATCAACATCTTTCTTGATTCTTCCCATGCTTTTATAGCACTAGTAAAGGATTGTTTCCTTAATGTAATTCCTAATAATCGACAAGCTAAGGAATTTGGTTCAATTGTTCCCTGCTTACCTCCAAGGAAAAAGGGAATTTCTGATTCCGGTATAAATGAAATAGTATTGGTTGTATCGAAAAAACCGAAGCCCATTGTAGCATCTAACCCAAATGCCATCACTTCAGACATAGGAAAGCCATAAAATTCAAATAGATCCCTCATCGAAGATGATTCACAATGATGACCAACCCTATGAATGAAATTATTTACTAAATGTTTCTGGACCAGCATTTCCTCCTCCTCTCTTTATTTTTCCTAACACTAATTCTAAAAATTCTACATCAGCTTGTAAAATTTTTATTGGATGAATAAACAAACCTGTAACATTTATAGGCATGTTTGGGAATTCAGCTAACCTTTCCTCTAACATCAATGCCAATTCTTTTTTATGCTTCTTAATATATTCTAGTGAATTTGAAAATACTTCTGTTTGTTCTTCAAGATTTAGGATGGGGAACATAGAAAAAGCTACATAGAAATCTTTATCATTTCTACCTATATAGTTATTAAGAACTTCATACACTTTTTTTCTCAAAATATCATAGCCAAAGTTAGTGATTCTATATGTTTTTCGCGTTCTATTATCAATTTCTTCTTCATAACTGTCTACTAATTTATCACTTTCTAATCTATCTAATGTTCTATAAATTGTAGAGAATGAAAAATCCAATCCTATGTTTGTCCAGTCTCTCATCCCTCGATCTTCAATTCTTTTGTTAATATCGTAAGCATGGCATCCACCCTCATGCATTTTTTCACTAATTAAGCCTAAAATCACAAATGCTCGATGTTTTAATGTATAATTTTCATTCAATATTTTTCAATATTTGCATTTTTATATAATTGACAATATATGCAAATTAAGAAAAATGCACATATAAATCTTCGCATTTATTTAAAATTGAAGTATTAATGACATAAAAAGACTTTTTTAAGGTATTGATCTAATGTTTAAGATAATAGTTAATAAAAAAAAAAAAATAATAGCTAATATTAACTCCGAAATCTTCTTTCTAATGTTTTACCGTGAAGTATGAAAGCTAAGAATAAGAAGCTAAAACCAAAGGCTAGTAAAACTCCAATATCAAGAAGCAAACCAAGCGATCCGAAAGCGCTACCATTACCAAGTCCTATGTTAACTATGTCAACGAAATAGGTCAAGGGAGAGATATAAGCAATTGGAGATAGAATTATCGGCATAAATAATGGACTCATAAACACTAATGGAAATTTAATTAAAACAGTAAAAACCATTGTGTTTCCGGGAGTGTCTGTGGAAGGAACGGACAATATAAGACTAAAACAAGCAAATGCCAATCCCGCTACAATCATCCCAATAATAACTATTATTAGATTTACTGAAAGTTCAGCCGGTAAGAAAATCATTCCAAATATTAAGGGAAGCGAAGAAAAAATAATTCCATAAATAAAAGTGCTCCAAACGCTCCCTAATAGAATAGTTTTTATTGAAATTGGGCAAGTTATTAATCTTTCAAATGTTCTTCTCATTGTTTCCCATGGGAAGACAATTGGACCAATTGAGGTTGATGTTAAAAATGTAATCATAGCCATTAATCCTGAAATCACATAGACTAATTCTACATTTCTACCTATGGTTAAAGCAACGAATAATATTATCGGAAAAAGTATGCCTTGAATTATAACAGGAGGTTTATTATAGTAGATTTTTAAATCTTTTTTAGTTATTACAAAGGATCGTTTTAATTGAACAACAAATGTTTTTATTTTAGGTTCTTCTAACCTTATATTGTTTTCAATTAAGTTTATCACCTCTTTCAATAATTTTTAGAAAGGCTTCCTCTAATTTTGGTTGATGTGTATTTAATTGTTTAATTTTTACATTCTGATTTTTAATGTAATCTACTAATTCACAAATAGAATTATGGATATCTTCGACGATGATGTGAACTCCGTCTTGGGTTTCTTGAACCTCCTTGATGTTGCGAAGGCTTTTAACTTCTTGTTTATTCACGCCGTTAAAAAATTGGAGATCAATCGCTTGATAATCTTGTGTTAATTTCTTTAGATTATCCGGAGTATCTAGGCTAATAATCTTACCGTGATTAATAATAGCAATCCGATCACATAATTCATTTGCTACATCCATGTCGTGCGTTGTTAAAAAAATCGTTACCCCACTCTTATTGTACTCTCTCATTAATTGTTTTATAATCTTAGCTGATTGGACATCAAGTCCTGCAGTTGGTTCGTCAAGAAATAATATTTTTGGATTCGTCATTAATGCCATACATAACAATAATCGTTGCTTCATCCCTTTAGAATACTTTTTTGACTTAAGATTGCGTTTTTCGTATAAATCGAATTGTTTTAAAAGACTCTCGGCTTTGGTAATGCGTTCTTTTCTAGAAATTCCATAAAGCTCTCCTATAAACATCAAATTTTCCCATCCTGAAAATGAAAAGTAGACATTTGCCATTTCAGGCACATTTCCAGTGAATTGTTTGACAGCAATCTGATTTTTCCAAGCATCTAAACCAAGAACCTCAATATCGCCTCTCGTTGGTTTTAAGACACCAGTCATCATCCGGATTGTCGTTGTTTTCCCGGCACCATTTGGTCCTAAAAATCCAAAAATCTCTCCCTTTTTTACCTCAAAGCTGATGTCATCGACTGCATATATAGTATCCATTGCTATTCCTGGCTTATCTGCACTCTTTTTTCCATGTTTCATTTTTTTAGGGAGTTCAAAATGCTTAGCTAGATTCTTAACTATAATAGCGCTCATTATATTTACCCAAGTATAATTTCTTTATTATTTTTCTTCCTCCAATTGGATGTGTTTTAAAAGCTCATTGATGGGTTGGTCTCCATGACATTTTATAATTTGGTTTAATGTGCATCCTTCTGGATGCTGTTCTTTTATTTTGGGTTTATCACAAGCACATTCCTCTATTTTTTTAACTTTCATCATTTTTTTACCTATTATCTTTTTCTATCTTTTTTGAATAATTAAAAAACCTAATGTGAACTACTACATTAAACTTTCTAACTCTATTTTTTTTAATTAAATGATGGATTTAATTAAATCCATGATTTAAATTAAATTATCCGTATATTTAAATATTTCTAAAATCTTTATATATTAGGATTTTATCGGTTTAAGAGCATGACAAAAGAAATAGATCTGGAAAATATTGGTACCTATATCAAAGCCTTACATTGCCAAATAAGATGGGTTTTAATCGACATTTTAGGAGACGGTCCAAAAACTTCTGAGGAAATTCTTAATCACCTAAAAGATGCAAGTGAAAAAACAAATAGTAAGGGTCAATGTCATGGAATGTGTGGTAAAGGTGATTTTAATAATCTTCAGAAACCAACATTGTATTATCATCTTCGGGAACTGGAGAGTGTAGGTATAATTACGGCGGAGAATAAACCTAGCGGGGGAATAGGGGCCCCTGAAAAAGTATGGAAGCTGAATATGGAAAAATTAACTATTAATTTGAAATCATAAACTCATTTTTTTGACTATTGATTCAATTCGAATCTCAAGTTTTTTAACATTTGGTAAATCATTATGCTTAATAAAATTCAATATAAAATGATATCAAATGTCTGAAACTAAGTCATGGATAAAGAATTTTATCGTTCTTGCAATATTTATTGGGGTAATCATCCTTACAGCAGAAGTAGACTGGGCAGCGGAGCATTCTGAAGTAGGAATTGTGATGCGTTTTGTTTGGTTAATTAGTTTACTGAGTTTGGGATTAATCCTACCAATTGTTTTTATTTATCTCGCAGGTAATAAGGAAAGTGAGAGGGGAAAATCAGATAAAAAATGGTTAATTATTGCTATTGTCTTATTTTTAATCGCAAATGGGATACCTATCATTTTTTATGTTGTTTTAGGAACTCCACAGGGTTTTCTCTTATACTTACAATTGGTTTTATTTGGATTAATACCAGCGTTCATTCTTCAACCGAAAACAATGAGAAATAGGCTAATCGTTTTGTTAGTTCTTTTTCTTATAATAATTGTTCCCATCGGGATATTGGTAAACTTTACAATTGATGATCTTTGGTATGGTGGCGTTACTGATAAGACTATGTATTATCTATCTTTTTGGGGTTTACTTATGACCTTCTTTTATCTCATTGTTGCTATAGGTTGGAAATTTGGTGGTGGTTCAAAAAGACAAGGCTGGAACATATTTGTGGCGGGTACACTTTTACAATATAGTACTCTCGAGGATTTCTTATATTTCCTTTTAAATGGACAATCGCTTCCCGGTACTTGGCCTTGGATGAGTAATTTTGTCATTAACTTAGAAGCATTATTTGGACGGATACCAACAGATTTAGATTTACTATTATTCTGCCTTGTAATATCTGCAATTGCAATATTTATCCTCTTTGATGGATATGGGTATATTTGGAATAAAATTAAATCTTAACTTCTTTTTTTTTTAATTATTTGCTCTAGCTTATTTTTTTATTACACTTATTTTTGGTCTACTTATAATAAAATCACATTTAGGACAAATTTTGTAATATCGATACTCCTGCATAGTACTAAAAAAGCTTGAACCAAGGATACCAGCAGGTAAAATATAAATTGACACGCCAAGAAATGCGAGTACTATAGTAAAAAAACGACCGCCTGTAGTTACAGGATATACATCACCAAATCCAGTAGTAGTAAATGTAATAATTCCCATCCATAATGTTGTAAGTATATCTGGAAATTTAGCAGGCTGTGCACTTCTCTCTAAATAATAAATTAGTGTTGAAGCAAATACAAGAAATATCCAACAAAGAACGACTGTGACAATAAACTCTCGTTTTGTTTCCTTAAAAATTGTTTTGGTAACTCTAAATACATCAATAAAGTGTCCTATTTTAAATATAACTAACATCCTTAAAGTTTGGAGATATAAAACCATGATAGGAAGATAAGTGAAGACAAGCGTTAGATAAAGAGCGAGAACGATAATAAGATCAATAATTGCTATTGGACTTAAAACATATTTGATCCTCCCTCTCACAGGATCTCTATATTTCTCTTTTTTTGAAGCAACTATGCACCAGATCCTTAATAAATATTCAATGGTAAATACAATTAGTGAAAATATTAATAGGTAATTTAATAAAACTCCAAACTCTAACGATAAACTCTGGTTAGTTTCAACCATTATTGCTAATATATTCAATGTTATAATACTTGTGAAGAATAAAAATACAATTTTCTGACCTAATCTCGTCGGAAAACTAAATTGAATTAATTTATATAATCTATTTTTAAGACATTCATTATCATTAGATTTAATAGCTTTTTTTTTGTCTTTTGTTTTTTTTAATTCTCTTATAAATGCAGATTTTTGAATAATTTCTTGACAATTAGGGCAAATCTCGGAAGATGGTTTCCTTTCTTCGATTTCATCAAGAAATCCTGACACTATAACACTGGCAGGTAATAAAAATAATGTTATTCCAGCAAAGGATATTATCCCTGATATAATTTTTCCAAATGCTGTTAATGGTACAATCTCACCATACCCTATTGTAAAAAGATTTATGGCTGCAAACCACATAGCGCTAAAAAGGTTTGGTATTATATCAGGTTGTGCTTCATGTTCCGCTATATATATGAAGATTGTCCCAAAAAACAATAAAATTAAACATAGCATTAAAGTAATTAATAATTCTTCTTTTTTACGTCTTATTACTGATAAAATGATTTTAAATGATCCAGAATAGCGAGCGAATTTAAGAAATACAAAGAAACGCAAAATTCGTGCAATCTCCATCATTTCATTAACAAAAATACCTATTAAAAACATTATAAATGAAATAGCACTTATTAAATCAATTATCCCTGTAATACTCGTAAAATAATTCTTTCGTTTCAAAATTGAATTCTCAATTCCAACTTTTTGGTTGTAAGTCCAAAGACGCAGAAAATATTCTAAGACAAATCCAAAACCAATAATACAAGACAAAATAATAAAAATCAAATAAAAATTATGCCAGAGATCTATGTTACTTTCTAAGATTGCAATAATTCCATATACGAAGCTTGAAAAAATCAACCAGATTGCTGTTAATCTAGCTGAATTGGTTCTTACTTTTGGAAAATCCAGTATTTTAAGAATTTTCTCATTAAACATATACCGTCAGTATCTCTATTTTGTTACATGAATATAACTTGAATTTTGAAATTTTTTAAAAATATCTTCAAATTATTAATTTTTATAAATATTGGTAGAAATAAGTGTAAATTGAAAAAGAATATTAAAATCAAAAAAAAGAAATAAGAGAACATACTATTACCCAAGGGAATTTGAAATATAATCACAAATACTATTTATCAATGCTAGAAGAACCTGAAAAAATACTTGCGTTGGTGGCTGAGAGAGCTCAGTTAGCTGAAAGTGTTGAAGGAGTTCGTTCGATTTTGTTATTTATGTATCGATTTCCTTCTCTTAAGAATAAAAAATTATCACAAAAAACAGGTATTGCAATTCCTACTCTTACTGCAGTCAGAAATGAATTGGTAAAATCTGGCATTATTGAAAAAAAAAATTTGCTCGGTGAAAAAGGAAGGCAATGGATAAGATCGAATTTAAATTTGAATTTTGAATATGATCCACTTCCTGGTAATTTTGATAATAACATGCGAGAATTACCTGAAGAATTTTATTATTTAAATGATATAAGAAGTCTACTTGAAAAACGACCATCACCAGAATTTGCACTTGATCAATCGCATGCAGATTTTCCAACAGTGTTAAAGAAAACACTGTATTTATTGAAAAAAGGAGACATTGAAGGGCGAAAAATCATCTTTCTGGGGGATGATGATCTCATTTCCTTATCTGTAGGTCTGACTAAATTAGCAAAAGAAATAATTGTAGTAGATATAGACCATAGAATTTTGGATTTCATATCCAATTCAGTAGAGGAACGTTCATTATCTAATTTTAATACTTTGCTTTATGATCTAAGAAAACCTTGCCCTACCAATATTATAAATAAATATGATATAGTTATAATGGATCCTCCTTATACTTATGAAGGTTTACGCCTATTTTTGAAAAGAGCTAGACAAATTTTAAAATCAAATATCAATATCAACGGTAAAGACTATTCAATTATAGGTAAAAAATGTCTCCTTAGTTTTGGAAATAAACCTCCAGAAGAAATGCTGAAATTACAATTATCAATATTAGACCACGGATTTATAATTAACGAAATGCTCCCCGATTTTAATCATTATGAAGGTGCGAGCATTATCGGAAAATTTAGCCATCAATATTATTTACAAACTATAACAAATCCGAATGCAGAATATAACCTTAGCTTTTCAAAGTATCCCATATACACCTCTGAAGTTAAATCTTCAATAGTATATCCATTCCGGCCGGGTGGCTATCATTTTGTTGGAGAAATGCATTTTAAAAAACAAGAGCAATTATTAAAAGATGATAAAATTCAAAAAGTATTTCTAGATTCTCTTATAAATGCAGATTTAACAATTCTTGATGTGTTTTATCATCACTATAGGCCACATGGATTTAGTGCTGTTGCCATACTTAAAACAAGTCATGCAGCAATTCATACTTGGCCAGAACATGGATATATTAGTGTTGATATCTTCATATGCGAAGAATTCTCTAAAGGATTGGAAGTTGTAAAATTCTTAAAAAATCAGTTTAAACCTGATAAATTTGAGTTCCTATATATGGAACGCGGGAATGCTTCTATGATTAAATATGAACCCCTTGATATAGACAGCTATACATAGAATTGATAAAAGAAAGACAAACTTTAACCTCTGCAATTGAAAACTTCGGAAATTTAATACATTAAGAACCGTTGAAGCTTAGGTAAAATTTGATCTTAATCCTTTGATTTGGGGATTGTAAGCAATAAATTAACATAACTGTCTAAGACCTTCTTTTTTATATGTTCTATCAGCACAAATTAAAATTTGTATCAATCGCTTTTATATAATTAGAAAACAGATAGTTTATTGAAGGTAGTAGAAATTCGAGCTAACATTGGATTTCGCCCTCTATTAAACTCAATAATGAGTTTAATTCTCTCTTAACCTAAAATACTTCGGCTCGAATTGGAGCTCCTTTCCCTTCTTTTTCACGGAGAAATTCTTGTTTTTGAGTGTTCTCAATCCCAAAAGTGGATATTCAATTTATATAATCACCCAATCAACTTTATATCTTTAATTTTTGATAGAACTTCGCGATGAATTTGTTTAATAATAACAAAAATTTTTAAAGAAATTATAGGGTAATTATATTGTTAGATTTCTACATAAAAGTAGATAACGATAAAAAATAAAACTAAATCTGGAAAGACAAAATGAAAACCTCAGATGTGAGACTTACATTTTTAGGGGGAGTCTCCGAAGTAGGGGGAAATAAAATTTTACTAGAAGACTTCAATTATGGTGTAAAAATATTCTTAGATTTTGGAATTAACATTAAAGAATTTAATGATAACTTTGATAAGTATGATGAACCCTGTTCTGTTATGGAATTAATTAGGCTAGGATTATTACCCAGAACAGAGAATATTCCCATTGAAAACCTATATACTGATTATGAAGCTAATAAAGATAAAGAATATCAGGATTTAGCAACGAATTTAGACGGTATACTTATTAGTCACCCCCACAAGGATCATTTTTACGGTTTGTCTTTCACTAACAGAAATATTCCAATATACGCAGGTGTTTTTACAAAAAAAATTATTTCTGCATATTATAAATCTTCGAAACGTTCAATATGTAATAATTACGATAAAATCGATTGGAATCTTTTTCGTACCGGCGATATACTTGATATTAAGGGATTAAAAATAGTTCCTGTGCATGTGGATCATTCAATACCCGCTGCTTATGGTTTTATAATTAAAACTTCTAGGGGCATAGTTGTATATTCTGGCGATTTTAGAATGCACGGTCCTTTATCAAATATGACCCAAGATTTTTTAAAAGAAATTAAAGTTAGTTTGCAAGCCTTAGACCAAGAGGAAACTGTAGATAAGAAACTCCGAAGTTATAAAGAAAGTAAGGTTAAAATCTTATTATGTGAAGGTACTAATATCAATAAAGGAACCATTGAATCTGAAGATTATGTAGAGCAAAATTTAGAACTTTTATTTGCTGAGAACCCGTTTGATTTTTTGCTTGTAAAATATGACCGTTTAGATTGGGATCGTTTTAGAACTTTTTCGTTAGTTGCTAAAAAATATGATTGGAAGTTTATAATTTCAGAAAAAGACGCCTATTTTTATTATCTTATGAATAAAGATGAAATCTATGAAACTATGAATAATCCGAACATTATCAATGATGATCACATTTTAATTCTTTCACATGGTAATGTAAAATATAAATGGCAAGAAAAAATAAGACAAAAGATGTATAGAGAAAATAAGGGACACAGATTTTTAAAAGATAGCGATATTAAAGATTTAAAAAAACAATTTTTCTTTTATATTACTTCTCTCCGGAAAAACATTATCGAAAAAATAAATCCAGAACTTAAGGGTGCTTTCATCTCATCTAGTATAGATCCTTATACAGAAGAATACATTGATAACAATAGAACACTGACTAAATATTTTCGTCAACATGGTATCCCTTCTTACAGAGTACATGCCTCTGGACACGCAATGCCACACCATTTAATTAACTTCATCAATTCAATTGATCCTGAATTTTTGATTCCAATTCACACAAAACATCCCCAATTTTTTAAAACTTTCTTTAAAACTTCGGAAATTAACGTTATTATTCCTGTTAAAAACGAAAAAATTGATTTCAATTAAATTCATGAATATAAAACAGTATTGGTGTTAATTAGATTGAAGAAAAAATGCGAGAAATGTGGAATGATCCGTTCGAGTAAAGATTTAGTAAAATTAGAAAATCGAGGTTATATTTGCTTCCATTGTTGGAATAAAAAATTAAAGGAAAGCATTATTAAAGATAAAACTAGTTAATGCAATATACCGAAATTTATAACGCTATAAAATCTTTAATAAGACAGAAGATAAGTGTATTTAGTAGGGTCAAATTTTTTGAGTTTTATATCACCATGAGTTTTTGACTCTTGAGGTATTAATGGCATTTTGATTACCCAATCGTATTCTTCTAAATACATATTATTATAAAAGGTATTCTTGTACTTGCACCAATCTAAAAACATAGTTATGGACATATTCTCGTTTTTAATAGACGGGACAGTTACCATAAATAATCTAATTCCTTTTATAATTAATTTAATAATCTTACGCAATAAATATTGTTTAGCTTAATCTATAGATGATATACCATTAATCAGCTTTCCTTATTAAAGGGAATATACGAATCGGAAATCCTCGATAATATCTGCAACCATTATAATATGAGAAATTTAAGTATTTATATGTTTCGAAGTTTTATCCAAGAGAATAATTAATCAAAATATTAATATGGTTTAGGTTCTATTAATTAAACCAAGTATTCGTTAACTGAGAATCTGATGTAATATATGGGTAATGGTTTTTTTGGAAAAGTATTATGGGTTGACTTAAGAAACGAACATTTTAGGGTTGAGGAAGTAAATGAAACCCTGTACCGTCAATTTATAGGAGGCTATGGTTTAGGGTGTAGATTATTGTACGAAAAAATGGTTTCCCACATAAATCCTTTCAGTCCCGAATCTATAATCGGCTTTTTTCCTGGATTATTAACAGGAACAGCAGCTCCTTATTCTGGCAGATTTGTTGTTGTAGGAAAGTCCCCACTAACAGGAACATGGGGTGATGCTAATTGTGGTGGAAACTTTGGACCCGCGATCAAAGCTTGTGGTTACGATGGAATTTTGGTTATAGGAAAATCTAAGGAACCGAGATATATTTCTATTCTTGAGGATAATGTTAACATTTTAAATGCTTCAGAAATATGGGGAAAAGATGTTATTGAAACCGAAATAATTCTTAAAAAACGGCATGGAAGCTCAATTAAGACTGCTGGAATTGGACGAGCTGGAGAGAAGTTATCAAAAATCTCTGGAATCGCAAACGATAGAGGAAGAATTGCTGCTCGCTCCGGTTTAGGGGCTATTATGGGTTCAAAAAATCTTAAAGCGCTAGTTCTTAGAGGTAATAAGAAAGTTGAGATCTTTGATCACAATAAATTTTATGATTTGATAAGAGAGTATAATAAAACAGCTAAAAATAAACCTTTAAATTCAACGAAAAAGGCTTTTTTAGGTAATATGTTTGGAATGGTAAAATCTATGCGGAGACTTAAAATGGGATCGATTGATGCACCAAATCTTATGCGAACAATTTATCGCAATTTTGGAACTAGTATTGGAAATACAATAAGTGCGGAGTCTGGGGATTCTCCTATCAAAAATTGGAGTGGTATAGGTATGTATGATTTTCCTTACAAAAAATCAATCAATTTATCATCAGTTAATATAACCAAATATAAAGTAAAAGAATATGGATGTTTTAGTTGTCCGGTTCAATGTGGAGCAATTTTGAGCATTCCTGAGTTAAATATTGAAGAAATGCATATTCCAGAATATGAAACTTGTTGTGCTTTCGGTTCACTTTTACTTAACAACAATTTGTTTTCAATCTTCCAGATTAATGATATGTGCAATCGAGCAGCAATCGATACAATTTCCGCTGGATCGACCGTTGCTTATGCAATTGAGTGTTTTGAAAATGGGCTTATAAGTGAAGATGACACTAGTGGCTTAGAATTAAATTGGGGCAATTCTAAGGCTATTTTGGATCTAGTTAATAAAATGATCCAAAGAGAGGGTATTGGTGATTTATTAGCTGACGGAGTAAAAATAGCAGCTGATAAAATTGGCAAAGAGAGCGACCGGTATTCTATTCATTCGTTAGGATCAGAGATTCCTATGCATGATCCGCGATATTTTAACTCTTTAGCCTTTTCATATGCTTTTGATCCAACGCCGGGAAGACACACTACAGCTAGCATTGATTTTGCTGATATTGGACCGTATGATAAATTCGAAAAGAAGCTAAATCTCCCAAAAAAACGTAAACAAAACGATAACAATAAGGTTGAAGCACAAGTTGCTGCGACAGGATTTCATCAAATACTAAACTGTGCGGGGTTGTGTATGTTTTCTACTTCCTTTGGACCTTATCCATTTATAGATCTTTTAAACTCTTTAACAGGCTGGACCTACAATATTGATGAGTATGTCACATCTGGTTTAAGAATCCAAAATTTACGCCAAGCGTTCACATTAAGAGAAGGGATAAGTATAACTCAAAATGAATTGCCTGATCGAGTAGTGGGAAATCCTCCTGCTAAAAAAGGCCCATTAAAAGGAAGAACTATAAAATATAAAGATTTCTATAAGAAGTATTGCATAAGGATGGGTTGGAATCCCGAAAATGGATACCCGTTAAAAAAAACACTTGAAAATCTAGATCTTGGATTTGTGATAGAGGATCTATATTAAAAATTAAATCTTTAAAACCTAACAATCTTATTCAATAGAATATTCTTATTCCTATGACTTCTGATAATGAGATTAAGGAACCTCTACGAAACTATCTGAAAAAATCAATTTTGAAAGATGCTAAAAAAATAAAAAATAAGTATCCTCCTATTTCAGAAAAAGTTAACAGAATCACTTATTCTTTAAAGATTAAAAATATTTATGAGTTAGAAGGAAATTTAAACAATTTATTTATTATAATTACAAAAAATTATGCTAAAAATCCTAGAAATAGATATTTTTTAGCAATATTATTAGCTTCTCAAAGTTCTGATCTTTTAGTTAACCTAGCAAAAGAATATAGCAGAAAAAATAACTTAAA
>JBHLLM010000012.1:0-17525 GCA_048885575.1 Candidatus Hermodarchaeota archaeon | reverse complement strand
CCTTTTTCGACGCTAATGTTTTTTAAAATAGTAAAAATCTCTGTAAGCTCCACTTTCTGGGGGCATACCTCATCGCATGTATCACAAACCGTACATCCCCATATATTAAATGTATTTTCTTTGCCGAAGATTTTTTCTTTTAATCCAAGAAGAGCATCCAGAATTAGTCTCCTTGGATTATAGCGACCATTTGTTATTTGTGCCACAGGACAAGCACCACTACAAGTAGCACATTGATAACAATAGGCTAGGGTACTACCTATGTCAGATTGGATAATTTGATTGCGAAATTCAAAATCTATGGTTGCCATAATACTTAATTTAGTTTTTTAAATCTTATTTTAATAAAAACTTCCCTCAAATTTTAAATTAATTCTTTTTAGTTTAACGCAAAGATAGGGTATATTTTTATTAAAATTCATAAAATAAAAAAAACTTGGGTAATGTTTGTCTATTTCTATAGGAAATAACCTTAGTCATTTCGTTACAAAGAATTAAGCCATTTTACCAACAATTTCTCTAATAGTATCTTCACCTGCCGCCCCTATCATTATTCCGTCTCTAACCAAGGGTTGGCCTTGAATTTCAATAATTCCTTCGTATAAATCTCCATTTCTGAAGAAAAGCAGAGTAGGAATGGCAGTTATATTAAATCTATTACCTAAAGGTCTATTTTGATCTAGGTCGATCTTAATTAACTTAAATAATCCTTCGTCATTAAGTTTCTTCAATATCGGGGAAACAAACTTACAAGGACCGCACCAAGTTGTATAAACATCTATTAGAACATTTCCTTCCTTCATATCCTCAGTAATTTCGATACCAAAATCTTTCAATTCTTCGATTCTCGTCATATTTATCAGTTCAACAATTTAGATATTTCAAAAAGTTAGAATTTTCAATATATATGATTATTATTAGTCAAATTAAATATTTAATTGCTTTTATTAGTATCATTTATAAAACATTAAGCTACTTTTGGGAAAAGTAGTGGATTTTTTTTCACAGCTAAAAGAATTAGTAAGAAATTCAGCTTATTGCTTTACAAAAAGAATGACTGAAAAAAAAGTTGCGATTATGAATCCATTGAATGTTTATTGGCAATTACATTTAATTGTGCTATTAACCAACATACTTCTTCGTAAGTTGAGGATGATTTGAAGATTTCTTGTGTTTTTTTCTGAATTTCGTTCTTTGTAGCTTTATTCGTCCCTTTCAGCAAGTCTAATTGCATCTTTGCCAATAATCGACATAAAGTTTTATAAGATTTTCCTTCTTGGGATAGTTTATGTGCTGCTAATGTTATTTCTGCTTCTAAATCCGGACTTAAACCTGCATCAATTAATTCTAAAGTCTCTTCAAATTGAATTTCTAGCTCTGGCCTTCTCTCTAAATTTTGTTTTGTGATTTCTCCTTTCATTAGAGATTCCTTAATAGCTATAAATGCACCATATTCTTTATTTTGGGTAATTATTTGAATATTAACTGAGTTTTCCTTTTTTTCATTTAGCAATTCTGCTTTATTTAATGATATATCTCTTCTTTTCTTTGTGATGTTTGTTCCAAACCACAAATATATTGTTTTAGAATCGTCAATTAAATACACTTCATCCTCTTTAAAATCGGCTTTACTTATCTTTTTTAAGCCTCCCCTAACCCCAACATTATAAATCTTCATACATGCACTCTTATTTAGTTTTAAAAATAAATATAAAAATCTACCCTTAGATTTTCAAGGATTTTTCTGTTAAAATTTCTACTCTTATATTAGGATCTTTCTTTGCCATAATCTCTTTAAATGAATTTAAATCTTTATCCCAATTATGCATTGGAACAACTATTTCTGGTTTGATATCTAGGGCTGCATCTGATGCTTCTTCAAAATCCATAGTATAGGTCCCTCCACAGGGTAGTAATGCCACAGTTATTTTTCTGTCCTTAAGATCTTTCATTTCAGGGATCCTTTCTGTATCTCCCGCATGATATACGCTTTTTCCCCCTGATTCTATTATGGTTCCTGACCAGTTATTGCTCTTTGGATGGGTACCTTTCTTTATTGTGTAAGCTGGAACAAGTTCTATGGAAAAATCTTTATAAGTGAACTCTTCCCCGAATTGTAAACCTTGACCATCAAATTTTTTCAAGTTATTTTCTATGCTCACAGGACCTAATAAAATCGTGTTATCTCCCCAAATCTTCTTTATATCTGATCTCGAAAAATGATCTCCGTGAGTGTGAGAAGAGATTATAATATCGGCTTTTTCTTCTCCATCTTTAATATTATAAGGATCCAAATAAATAATCCTCCCACTAAACATTTTTATTTTAAAACTGGCATGTCCTAACCAAAAAATTTCCATTTGAGCGTCCATACAAATTACCTCGATTTTTTTTAAGAAATTAAAATTATCATGTCTATAAATGATTTACTAGATTATAATTCTACCTTGAAAAACATACTAATCATCTGTGAATTGAATTGAAAATATTAATATTGATGGTTTTTTTTCATTAATTATTCAAATTTTTATGCCTAAAAAGGAAAAATGATGAATTTAACAAGAGAAGATTTGCTAAACTCAGATGCTACTATGAATCAAATGCGAAATATGGTGTATCATTTAGAAAGATTTATGAAGATCAATGGAGTATCTGGAACAAGAGAAAATTTAAGGCGAATGGGGCGAAATATTGCCCGTACATATATAAAATATTGGAAACCAATTGATCATGTTAATAAAGCAAACCTTAATGATGTAATAACTACAATCTATAAAAAAGTCTTAAATAGCTCTGTTTCAGTAGAAATTGATGAAATAAATAATCTTGTATTGGTTAAGGATAACGACTGCTCCATGTGTAAGTATCATTTTAGTGATATCGATGTTGCGGGATGCGAAATTATTGCAGCAATGGTCTCAGAAATAATCTCTTCTATCAATAATAATCTACCCCCAATAATATTGGAACCCATTGACATTTTTGAATCTCGAACCTTTGGACACAAATCTTGTATTCAAAGCTTCAAATACAAAAAGGGAGGCTTATAATAATGGGAGCAGTTCAATGGTTACTAAAAAAGATCACTAAAGTTTTTGGAAGGAATACGAATTCTCTCTTTTATATTCTTCTTTATCGCGAAATATTAAAGGAGATAAATGAAATTACGAAACATGAAGGAGACAGCCTTATCATACTTCGAGAAATCGGAAAAAAAGCTGCAACGGAATCATGCGAGCGTCACACAGCCATTTTTAAATGGATGCCCGGGAGCCCAAGAAAAGTTATTGAATATTTTGAACTTTTATGGGTTGTAGTTTTTGGAAAGGAATTGGAAGAAGGAGATTTAACATACGAGGAAATACCTAAAGAAGGATCTAAATATAATGATTATATCGTTAAAATAAAAAATTGTCCACTTTGTGCAGGTTATGGTGTAGATGATGAAGATTCTTTTAAATTTCAAAAAATCAGTAATAAAGAAAGTGAAGGTCTTGCGTGCGGTTTAACGGGGATGTTAGAAAGTGTTGCTAATTTCATACTTAAAATAAAAAGAAGCGATTATAGAATTAATATAGTAGAGAAGAAGTGCATAGCGAAAGGTGAAGAGCATCTTCAATTTATTTGTAAAATTTATGATTCTTTAGAATGGAAAGAGATAAGTTCTGTGACAATACATGATAGTATCGTATCTGGAGTTAAATTTGAAGAATCTATAGAAGAAGATGTTGTTCAAGAAACTAAACTAGATGTTATTGATAAACTTCAAGAAGTCTTATCTCTGGATAAAATTGAGGAATTACTGGATGAACCTTTAGAGGGCATTAAAAGTAAAGTCGCTGAGATCATTGAAGATAAGTTAAATATGGAAACTGAACATTTTTTTGATTACTTTAAAAATTATGAGGATGATCTTTTAAGAATCATTGGTTACCTCGCAATTCACCTACTTAATGAATATGGTGGATTAATCGAAAAAACATTGAAAAATAGCACATTTGCTAAGATAGCGGGGTATCTTTTTAAACAGTTAAAAGAATTTGTATTATTATTCATCCCTATTGATGTTATAAACGATTATCATCAATTATTAATAAATTTTCTCGATGGTTTAGCTCCACCAGAAATGGTTGAGAATGTAAGACAATTCTCAGGTAAAGATGACATCAACTTTCTATTTGAGGGAGCCCAAATGGCGCTTGAAAATTTAGGTATTGACTTTTCAGAGTTAAAAGATAATGTTTGGGAAGAAATACGAAGAGAAAGGGAAAATGGTTTAATTCCTTCAGAGCAATCAATGATAGATAAAACTGAACAAAACATCCCAAAAATTATAAGGATTATGCAAGAAATCCTAATGGTATTAAGCGATATTTTAACGCTTCCCATAAGAGTTTTGATTTCTGAAAGTCATTACGGATTGAAAACAGCTATAAACTCCGTAGTATCAGAAGAAGAAGGATTGTTTGGCAGTATTAAACATAGAATTGATACAATATTTGATTATGTTCAAGAAATTAGACAATAATTAGAAAAATAAAAAAAAAACCCTATTTTTTTAAGTCTTTAGACCCAAATACATCCAAAAAGCAAATGTCATCATAACTACTCTACTAAAACCAATAGCAACAGGTAAAGTAAGTATTGAATCTAATGCTCCACAAACTACAAAGATGATAAAACCTACTGCTAAATAGATAAATTTCTTTCTCAACTCACCTGTTGCTTGCTTTGCTTTTACTAAGAACCCAATACCAAGGAAAATTAAAGCAACAATAAGAAATAAGGCAACCAACAGAAATGTAGGGTGGGTTCTAACGAAATTTACATCTATTACGTCTTCGCCACTAATAAAACCAGCTTCTCCAGGAGCAAACCAAATAAATGATTCAGTTGTTTGGAACCATAAGAAATATTCAAAAAGCAAACCTAATACAATGAAAACTCCAATCAATATCCATTTTCTCTTTGGTATTAAAAGTTCACCACCTAGGTACAAAGCGAAAATAAGTGCTGGAGCAACCCAACTATAACTTAGAAGCGCGTATGTTTCTTTTGGACTAATGTTAAATCCTGTAAATGTAACCAAAAGCAATTCCATAAAAGGACCAAACCACAGAAGACCAACAAAAAACATTGTTAAAGCTGCGATGGTTAGGAGTTTTGCTTTTAGCTTTATTGATTTATATAAGGATAATAAACCAAAGATTGTAGCCGATAAAATAATACCTGTGGCAGTAAGACCATCTAATAAACCTAATTCAGAAACCATTCTATATTCACATCTTTCTTGATTTAGTATAGTTTATTTCAATACTAAATTAAAAAGTTTGATGAACTCAAACTTTTTTAAAATTTTATATAATAATATTGTAAATTTCATATTTATATAATTACTTCTTGAATATTTTCGAACATTTTTCACTAATAATAAAATCAGTTTCAATTTAATAAAATCCTAATTTTTAAGTGATACTTGAAGCTCTGATGTTGTTAGTGGTTTTTCCTTAATCCGAAAAAATTTTGATAATGTTCTTTAAATTGTGTATCAAATTCAATATTTTTTTGAAAAATAGATAATTTATAAACTAAATTGTCGATAGAATTATATTAAAATTTATTTCAAAAACATTCGATAGAAAGTTTTAATATATTAGAGGATTTAAAATGAGAACTCATGAAAAAAGAACTGTAATAAAATTTTCTATTTTTGTACCACTCGCCATTATCATCTTGATTATCTTTTCAATGCCATTAATGGGGATATAAAATTAATGAAGAAAACTGAGACATAATTTTTTTTTCTTTTTCTTCAAGAATATAGAACATAATTTAAAAATATATTAGTTTTTTAATCTAATAGAGAAGCAATTCTATTAGAAACACTTTGGATATTTAGGAAAACCATTCCTAAACTAGAATTAGGACTACATAATGTGCATAGGATTGCATTTTCACCAGCTTTGGAAAGGATTATAATTCCATTTAAACCCTCAATGAGTATCCTTTTTAATTCACCTCTATCAAGTTCCTCAACTGCTCGCTCTGAAACGCTCTGTATTGCAGCAGACATAGCTGAAACAATTCCATCATTCACATTTCTGCTTAAAACGGAACAAATTGGCAGTCCTTGAACACTAACTATAGCGGAACCTTCTATATCACTATTTACCGCTGATAATTTTCTAAGTAGATCCGTTAGCTCACTAATATTTTCAGACAACCATGATTACCTCCCTAATTCTTAACGAAGGTTTTATTAACTCAAATGTATTTTCACTTAATTATAAATCAACCTAATGAGTGATTAATTTATAACTTATTTGATCTATTAAAATTAACTTTATTTTATTATTAATGTTTACCTTATTTTTTCTATTTTATTAAGTATAACATCCTTATTTAAAAAATATTTTTATCAACTTTTTCATTTAATTATTTTAATGACGGAGAATAATAATTTAAAAAATCAATCTACTAAAAAAGTTAATCAAGTAGAAGTAGAAAATGAAGAAGAGAAAAAACATAAAATCGAATCTCTAATTAAAGCTGGAAACATTGCCCAAGAAGTAAAGAAATTCATTAAACCACAAGTGAAAGTTGGAACGAATATTTTCAACTTGATAGAAAAAGCAGAAACTAAAATTATTGAATTAGAGGGAGGATGGGCATTTCCCGTTAATGTGAGTATAAATAACATTGCTGCTCATTATACTTCCCCGATAAAGGATGATGAACTTATCGTTGAAGATGGAGATATTGTTAAAATCGATTTGGGTGTGCAGGTTGATGGATATATTGTAGATACTGCTTTTACTGTAAGTTTTAATGATGATAAAGCATTAGAAAACATTATTCAAGCAACTGAAATCGCTTTAGAAGCTGCAAAAATGATGGTTAAACCTAAGATTAACACGAAGGTATTGGGTAAAAAGATTGAAGATATCGTTAAAGGGTTTAAATATAATCCCATTAAAGAACTAGGTGGGCATCAAATTGAAAGGTGGATTGTTCATGGAAAAAAACAACTACCTGAATTAGCTAGTCAAGGTGGTGATATAATGGAGGAAGGAGAAGTATTCGCAATTGAAATATTTGCTTCAACTGGAAAGGGGTCAGTACACTCTACTAATGCTTCATACATTTATGAATTAAATCCCTTTACAGGGAGAGTGCCTTTAAGAAGGAAATTATCTAAACAAATACTGGGATACATCAATAAAAATTTTAAAACTTTACCTTTTGCTGAAAGGTGGTTGGCAAAAGACTTTAGAATGGGAGTAATATTTGGACTTCAAGAGTTAGTTAATACAAATAAAGTAAGAGCTCATTACGTTTTAGCAGAAGAAAAAGGCGAGTTTGTAGCACAGTCTGAAGAGACTGTATTTGTAACAGAGGACGGATACAAACAGTTAACATAATGATAATTTCGTAAAAATTTATGAAAAATCAGTTAAATGGTAAGAACTTTAACTCCAAGGGTTTATTCTACCTTTTTTTTTCCAATGATATATATCTCAGCAAGATAATCTTTTAATTGTGGATGCGAGTTAGAATTTATAGAAGCAAAGCTTCTAAATGCATTTATATCAAATAATTTATTCATATCAGAAGCTGGAAGAGGTTTGAGAAAATAAGAACCTGATTCAACAAAAATTAAATGCTCTTTAACAATTTCTTCTAATCTAGGAAGATTATACATAAATTTATGACCCACCTTACTATCTCCTTCTGATAATTCTAATGATTTACAAATTCCCATGATTTCTCCTAGTAGTCGATTTATACTCCATGCATTTGGACAAGTTAAAAAAGCAAATCCGTCATCTTTTAAAAGATAATTAACTTTCTTTAAAATATCCGCACCCTCTTCTCTAGAAAAATGTTCCATAAAAGCAGAGATTATGACTAAGTCAAATTTTTCTTTTGTTTCATACTCCATTATGTCTTTCTTAACATAATTTATGGTAGGACTTATAATAATTGGATTTAAATCAACAATTGTAAGATTTTCAGAAATTTTTGAGCTATATTTTCCATCTTTTCCTCCAATATCAATAACTTCTTGAAATTTCTTTTTTTTTCCATATTCTTGAATCTTATCAATCATTAGATTGTTCAAAAATTCTTCCAACATTAAACTAATGCCTTGTAACCTCTTTTTATATACATATTAATTTTCTATTATGTATAAAAATTTTTAAATCTAAATTAAGTTTTTAAACAATAGAAATGAAAAATATAAAAATATGTCTAATATCTATAGCAGTTCCACCAGACTTTCAAGATGGTGCTTCAAAGACAATAAAAGGTATATATGATTATTTAAAAAGGCGAGGTTATAAAGTTACATTACTTACTGGAAAATGGACTAATAATTTAAATGATCCAGATATTATACAATTTAAATTTTTTAGAAAGAGGTTTTTTTGGTATCCTCAATTCATAATCGGTATCATAAAATATTTAAGAACTCATCAATTTGATATAATTCATGGAAATGGACCGAAAGGGGCTTTACCTATAATTTTATCCAATAAAAAAAGATTTATAACCACGATTCACGATTTAGGTCCCTTTGAAACAAGATTTACCAAAATACCATTTGAAAAGCTATTAATTAAATATGTTATAAAAAAAACTACTATAATAACGACAGTTACCAACTTTATTAAAAAAGAAATTGGATATTTTATCCCAAAAAGTAATCCTATTAAAATTTTTAATCACTATAATGCTATAGAAGAGAAATTTAAACCGTATCCCTCTAAAGCTCAAGAATTAAAACAAAAACTTAACATTAACGGTCCTATTTTATTATATATTGGAAGGATAGCTCAATATAAGGGTTTAGATCATATTATCGAAGCCTATAAAATCGTTAAAAACACGATACCTGATGTAAATTTGGTAATCGGAGGAAAACCCGATTTTAGTATGGAAAAGACATATTTTGAATGGAAAAAAAAATATCGTGATATACATTTTGTAGGCTTTATTTCTGAAGAGGAAATACCCTACTATTATTCAATGGGAGATATTTTTATTACATATTCTTACGCTTCTGAAGGTTTCGGTTTAACTCCTATTGAATCATTAGCGTGTGGAACACCTGTAATTTGCTCATCCATGTTGGCTTATAAGGAGGTGTTAAAAGATAATGCCATCTTCGTTCCACCAAAAAGCCCTAAACTGTTAGCTAAAGAAATTCTTAGATTGCTTGAAGATTATGATTTGAGATTGAAACTAGTTCAAGAAGCTAAAACATTTATTAAGCGATATACTTATGTAGCAGTAGGAGAGAAATTAGAAATTATTTATCAAAAATTTCTCAAAGACAATGCTAATTAATTTTTACTTTTCTTGATAAATTCGTTGTATCCTAGCTCAATCGGATTTTCTAATTGTTTAATTCTTTCGTTTGTATTAATTTTAAAATTTCCCCCTATATACTCAATTGCTTTATTAATACAATCTTCAGCATTATGAAAATGGTAAAGAGGGAATCCATTATCAATGAGAAATTGCTCTTGGGGATATGTTTCAAGGGGGAAAAATTCAATAGATGGAACACCTAATAACGCTGATTCTCTTACCATTGTTCCACCACCAGTTATTACTGCTTTTGAAAAATACATAATATGAGCTAACTTATCTAATCCCCTGTAAATTCTAATAATATCTTCTTTTATTTGAGAAGCAAAGATTTTATTTAAATAACTGAACTGTTCTTCATTTCTAGTTATAATTAGATATTTAAAATTTGGATTCGATTTAATTAATTTTGGTATTATCTTTGTTAATTGTGTTTCATTGGGTTTCATCATATCTACAAGATATCCTGCTTTAGTTGGTTCAGTTCTACACACCACATAGTGATCAGCTTCTAACTTTAGTTCACTGATTATATCAATATTAGGTTTAAAATTAGATAACCATCCAACTTCGTCAATTCCGTTAAATCTTATGATTTTTTCCTTCTTAAGGCCATATTCTAAGTACCATTCAATGGGAATACATTTAGGAACAATTAATTGATCGACAAAAGGAAATGTTGTTTTGCAAGGTCCATAAGATCTTGGCTCATCATTAAACATAATATTTGGAATTTGTAATCCAAATGAAATTCTTAAAGCCTCAGGAGAGGTTATGCAAAATAAAAAATTGGGTTTTTTATCATTAATAATATCAATTAATTCAGAAAGGCGATCTGAATAAGCTTTTAGTTTTCCAATAAAAGAAGCTCCACCATACTTCCCAACAGGTATGTAATCTATCCCCCATTGATCGAGTAGATAAAAAGTGGAGTCAAAATTTCTGGCAGTAATAAAAACTTCATGATTAACTGAAAGTTTTTCATAGAGTGGTCTTAACATAGTAACACTTTTTGGTTCACAAAAATCTAACCATATTTTCATTTTCATACATCTCCTTTAAATAACTATACTCGGGGTAAGGTATTCCAAATGTCAAGATTTTCCTTTACCCAATCAATTTCTTTCTCTACACCAAATTTAAAATCGGTTTTTGGAATGTAACTTAGAAGATTGCTAATTAATGAACTATCTAAAACAAAATCTTTTAATTCCCCTGGTAATCTCTTTCTGTTTGGTTGGAACTTACTTGATTCTCCTGGTATCGGATCGTCGTAAATTGGGCTTATATCGGGATTTATAAGATCAATAACAATATCTGCTACTTCTTTTACGGAATATGAATTGTTTCCTCCTAAATTAAACACTTTTCCTTCGGATTTTTCACTTTTTATAGTTAATATATTCCCTTCAACAACATCATCTATATATACATAATCTCTTCTTTGATTTCCATCTCCAAAGATAATTGGAGCGTTTCCCTCTAAAACTCTTTTTATAAATAAGGTTAATACTCTTCCGTACCACTCTCGTGGGCCATAGACAATGCCATATCGTAGAGATACCGTTGGAAGACCATGTAATAAATAATATTGTGTACAGTATTTCTCTCCCGATAATTTACTTACCCCATAAGGCCAATGAGGCATAAGAGGATGATTTTCATCTTCGGGGAGATAATTTGCCTGCCCATAAACGCCCCCTGATGAGGCATATATTAACTTTTTTACCTTATTTTTAATAGCAGCATTTAATACGTTTAAGGTACCCTCGATATTTGTTCTTAAATCATGAAGGGAATTTTCAATTCCAGTAAAAACTTCTAACTCCGCAGCGTGATGAGATACAATATCCACATCCTTCATTGTTTTTTCTAATTTTTTATAATCTAGAATGTCCCCTTCGATAATATCCACTCCTTTTTTTTTTATATTTTCCTTCTTACCTGTTGAAAAATTATCATATACGATAACTTTTTTAGCATTTTCTTCTATAAACCGATCTACAAGATGCGATCCTATAAAACCTGCTCCACCAGTGATAAATATTATATTACCGTCTATTTCCATTGTGATTTTATCATCATTAATTAGATTAAGATTATACTTTTAACTTGTAAATAAAAACCTTTAAATTCTTCCATTTACCTTTTCAAATAATGTTAAATTTTCATTATGAGATTTCAACTGAAATTATTTTAACTTATAGCGTAAAAACATTCTTATCATGATATTTATAACTGAATTGATTTGGGGTATTTCCGAAGTCATATATCTAACATTAATTTGTATCGTAGGATTTGTTATAACGCTTCTAATCATTCCTTATATCATTAGATTCATGAAAAAGAAAGGGTATATTGGATATGATATTCACAAAAATGCTAGACCTGAAGTTGCAGAATCTGGAGGATTAGGAATTGTAATCGGAATATCAGTAACTTCAATTTTACTAATGGTGTTTTTTCCAGGACTATTGAAAGAAATTTTTGTCTATTTGTTAACAGTAGTAATATCTGGATTAATTGGATTTATTGATGATCGTGTAAAACTAAGATCTTTATATAAAATAATCCTGACTATTTTTACAGGAAGTGCTCTCTTTTTAGCAAATTATTTAGGTTTTATAACTATTCTTTCCCCTACAATTCCTTTTTTAGGATTGACTAGATTAACGATGATTTATCCGCTCGTAATTCCTGTAATAGTTGCTGTTTTTGCAAACGCCTCCAATATGCTAGAGGGATATAATGGAGAAGGATCAGGAACTTCACTGATCGCTTTAGGTTTTCTTTTGATATGTGCTTTAATAGAGAATTCAGCAGAAGCACTGTTAATTAGCACAACTGCAATGGCAGTATTAATTCCTTTCTTTTTATATAATAGGTATCCTTCAAAAGTATTCCCTGGTGATATAGGTACATTGAGTTTAGGAGCTGTTTTTGCTTGTATTGCTTTACTAGGCTCATTAGAAGTAGCAGTTTTTTGTGCACTTTTAACCCACATCATAAATAGTTTCTATGTTCTACGTTCAGTGAAAGGTTTTATAGAAAGTAGTGAAATTCAACAAAACCAAAATGATATCATATTGTTGGAGAATGATAGAATAAAAGCTTCCAATCAGAAAGAATCAGCATTAAGTTTACCACGATTAATTTTAGCAAAAGGATCTTTGACAGAACCGGAATTAGTAAAACATTTTTATGTTATATCAATTATATGTGGATTCTTTTCTATTATTGCTGTTTCATTTATAGAATGGACTTTAGGAAATTTGAGTATTCTATACATTATACTTCTGATCGTTATTTTTTCAATTCCTGTCATTTTTCTTCTCTACAAGTTTCCCAGAGTAAGAGGTATAGTATCGTTGATGATTCTTCTTTTAATAGTTATCAGTCTAATTTTAATCTTTATTGATTTGATTGTAATACAATTTTTTCCTGGATCACTTATAATATTTCAAATAGAGATTCCTTTTAATATTATATTTTCATTTATTTTGATTGTCCCTAGCCTAGCGATCTGGTACTATATAACGGTTAAATATTTCTGGATACAAATTAATAGAATGAAAAATTTAGATGAAAGTTAACCCATTAATACTGACCTATAAGTCAAATTTTGTCATAAATTAACATTCATTACCCAAAATTAAAATGTTTCTCACACTTTTTATTATTATAATTTAATCAGCTATCGAAACTGGTTTATATGAAAAAAATATTAGTTACAGGAGCAGGAGGTCCAGCTGGGGTTAATTATTTAAGGTCGTTGAATTCTGTTAATAGTGATATGGAACTTTATGGAACAGATATTAATGCATATCATCTGGAATTCGCTAAACCATGGACAAAGAAGATGTTTATTGTTCCAAAAGCAACTTCAGATCAATATATTCTCAAACTAAATGAAATAATAGATAATCATAAAGTTGATCTTGTACATCCACAACCTGACATTGAAGTATCAGTTATTTCAGAAAAGCGAGAAGAACTTAATGCTCTTACTTATTTACCAAAAAAAGAAACAATTAAAATATGTCAAGACAAGTTTCTAAGCGCTAATATTTGGAAAGACAAATTGTTTCCATCTGTAAAAGCAATTGAAATTCGATATGCTTATTTACAGAACGATATTGAAAAGGCTTTTAGTTTACTTGGAGAGAAAATCTGGATTCGTGCTAAAAAAGGTGCTGGAGGTACTGGAAGTACGCTTATTGAAAATGTTGAGACAGGCGTGAATTGGATAAAGTATTGGCGTTCTCGAGGCAAAAATTGGGATTTTATTGCCCAAGAATACCTACCCGGTAGAAATATTGCATTTCAAAGCATTTTTAAAGAGGGGGAATTAATAACTTCTCAAGCAAGGGAGAGAATTGAATATATTTATCCTTATTTAGCACCATCTGGTGTTACTGGAACTCCGATCGTTGCAAAAACAATTCATAATGATAAAGTTAATGAATTAGCTACCCAAGCTGTTTTAGCCATTGATACAAACGCAACAGGCGTATTTTGTGTTGATATGAAAGGAGATAAATTAGGGAATATCTGTCCAACTGAAATAAATGCTGGAAGATTCTTTACAACTAGCTATTTTTTCTCTTTCGCAGCGAAAAAATTTAATATACCTTTAGCGAATATGCCATACATATTAGTTAAACTTGCTTTTAATGAAAAAATTCCAGATGGTCCAAAGTATAATATATTACCAGAAAATCTTTACTGGATACGACATATTGATTGTTCTGAACACTTGATTAAAGAAGAAGACTTAAACTGAATAATTTTTCTAAATTCTTTTCTTTTAAAATACTGTTCCCTTTGATAATATATTGTTTTTAAATGGCTTTGAATTACAGTGAACATGTTTTTCAGCATATTTATTAATTAATGTTGGTTCCCTATTGATCCATAATAGATTAGTAATGTCTTTTATTAATTGTTGAAACTCTGAGATCTTCATTTTCTATAACTTACTTAGAAATTTTAAAGAAAAAAAATCAAGAATTATGCTCCTCCAGGAGTGAAAAGCCAATTGAAAATTCCTAAGTGAGCAAAAATAACGATTAAAATAAGTACTACGGAGATAATTACAGTACTTATTGGCCCTACTTTTATTCCAATCGAACTATCCTCAAAGAATCTCATTAAACCAGCCCCTCCTAAAGGCATAGGAGCGGTTCCACTTCTTCTCTTCTTCCGTCTAGATTGAGTTCGTTTAGTAGACATGATATTATCTAATTATTTTTGAATAAATAATTATATGATATAAAATTATCAAAAATATTAAGTTTTATCTTGAATGATAGAAATAAATTTGAAAAATTTTTATTTATTGTTTTAATTATTTTTAGTTAATTTTAGAAAGAGATTATAATAAGTATGTCGAAAAAGGAAATAATTTTATTATCCGTAATCGGATTATTATTGATTACAATTTTGATCCCCTTCTTTTTTTCACCAATAAATAATAATGAGTTCAATCCTGATAATAATAAACCTCCAATTGCTTCTGCCAATTTAGAAGGAATAGAGAATATTTTAATATTTGATTCTACTCGTACAGCGAAGCTTAACGGTTATGGATTAGTCACTTTTGAGGATACTTTTACTGTATTAAATCAAAATAATAATCCAATTAATTCAATTTTTATGGGTATTTCAATAAAAAATTCAGATAATTTAATCTTTTTTGAAGCAAAGGGAATTAATGACAACGCATTATTAGTTGATCGATCTTCATTGATTATGAACAATTATGAGATGATAGCTATATATTTTAATTCACCATTATTACCTCAGCAAGAGACAACGATAGAAGTTATACATTCATATCAAAACCTATTAACTTACAATATAATTGGCTCTGATCATCATATTGACTTCTTTGGATCAATTTTTCCAATTTTTCCATATAAAGCCGAAGGGAATATTAAAGCTACATTTATACCTCCGAATATAGAAATGGAAATAAATTTTGATAAAATTGGAGAAATGGGATTTTTAGGGGGTCTTGGTGTTGTTTATGATATTGCTGACGATCTTACGATTAGCTACATAGATCCATTTTTAGGTAATTTTAATGAGGATCAAAAAGAAATTAACATAAATTCTGTTGATGTTGGAATTGTAAATCAATTTACTAAATTAGAAATGGAGGAACTAAATAGAGAGATATTTATTTCGCCTTGGGGATTAATTAAAGTTAAGGAAGAGTATTCAATTCAAAATAAGGGGATTCTTTCCATTGCTAAATTCCCTTTAAAATATCCTAAGGTTGCAAAAAATCTATATGTGTTTGATGAATTGGGTGAATTATTAGGCGCGTCAATCAGTGGACAAAGTGATGTGGAAAACTATAACCAATTGATGATCGATTTAGCGAGAAACCGTGCAATTTTAACGCCTAATTCAAAATTTAGGTTCATAGTTGAATACAATTTACCCTTCGAGAAATATTCTTCATTTAATTGGTTGGAAGAATCCATTCAAATTGATATTTTCACTTCAATCAATGATTATTTAGGAAAAAACCAAATAATCAAAATTATTATTGAAGGATGTAATAATATTGAACATGTAACCACCACCCCCAATGCTATTGAAGAATCCAATGGTGCTAAAATACTTGTATATAAATTTACTAATGTAAGTCCGTTCGATAGAAAAATATTACAATTTGTATATACGATTGACTTATTTGATCTGCTTTTAAGACCTATGATTATAATGTTAATTGTTGCTATTATATCATCAATCTATGTTCTAATTACTAAAATCAAAGGAGGCGAAGACCAATTAACTCTCTTTAAAAAAGAATCCATTCCTGTCAATGAAGTTCGGGAATTTTGCTCTTTATACGAAGAAATGAATGCATTGATTTTGGAAATAAGAAAGACCGAAGATGATGCTAAGCATAAAAAAGTTGTAAAAAAGCAATATACAAATATTAAAAGTAAGAATTCTTCGAAAATTGAACAAATTAAGCAAGAGATTATCCCTTTTAAACAAACTCTAATAAAAACGAACGAAACCTTTGAAAATATTGTAAAAAAGTTAGACATTTTGGACGCAGAACGAGATAGTGTCAATGATAGCTTAAATCTTTTAGAAAGTCGGTATAAAAGAGGAAAATTACCTTCTAAAGCAGCATATCAAAAACTTTCAACAGATTTTATGAACCGCAGAAAAAAAATAGATAGAACAATTGATAAGTTTATTCAACAATTAAGAAGCTATATAATATAATATATTTTTGGAGATTCTATGAAACCTTGGTTATTCGATATTTTGGCTTGTCCATTAGATAAGCATTATCCTTTAGAATTATACATATTTTCTTTTGAAACTAAACCAAATGAATTCCAAAAATTTTTAAATACATATGAAAATAAGGACATCGATCTCATTAAAAGGGAGAATATTGTTAAATTAATCAAGGAGGATGAGAATTTCTTTATAAAAGACGATATTATAATAGAAAAAACTCCAATTAAAGAATATTTTAATCTTACTCTTTCGAGATTAGATGAAATAGAGCATATATCTGATCTTTCGTTAAACAAAATCAGCAAAATATGTTTCGAAAAAATCAAAACTTCTATTCGGTCTAAAATTAAATCTTTCCTTATATCTTTAAATCCACAGAATTTTGAAAATATCCTACCAGAATTATTTTTTATCAATAAAATTAAGATAGAGACCGAGATAGAATCTGGAATTCTTTTCTGTAAAAAATGTAGTCGATGGTTTCCTATAATAGAAACCATACCCCAAATGCTTCCTGATGAGTATCGAAATGAGGAAAAGGAAATTCAATTTTTAAAAATAAATAAAAATTTATTGGATAAACAATTTTTTAAACAAGATTTGAAACCATTTAATATTTAAATATTTAAAATTAATATTCCGAATTAAAGCCCGGTGGTGTAGTGGCCAAGCATCTGGGGCCTTGAACCCCGTGACCACGGTTCGAAAATTATCGAGAAAATTCGATAATCGATATTCCGTGCCGGGCTACCTTTTTACATATATGTCATAATTGCAATTTTTTTAAACCTATTTAAGATTCTTATAGTGAGTTTAATAGTGATTGGTTATGTTTATCTTGTAGATATTGATTTATTTAGAATCACATTAAACCTTGT
>JBHLLM010000011.1:0-17770 GCA_048885575.1 Candidatus Hermodarchaeota archaeon | reverse complement strand
TTATTTAATTTATTCCCCATTCTTTATATTTTTCGTCAAGCGAATTTAGAAAATCATCCAGAGTATCTTTATTAATAATTAAGTTATTACCTTCAATTCTCATATCATATTTTTGTGTATAAGCAATGATTCGTTCCTGAAAAGTGTTTTCATCCATCCCTAAGACCTCTCTCATCAAATCTAAATCAATACTATTTGATACTCTCATTATTCTTTCAATTTTCTCTTTTTCAAATATTTTAAATTTTCTGGAATACTCTCCTAACTTTTTTGAATAATAAATGAGAATTAAAATTAGTGGAATGTTTCCGATTGTGATTAAAAAATTAGATTGAGTTATATAAGGTGGTGTAGGGTAGTCTAAAAATATATATCGAATCAGATATAAACTGTAACCAATTATCTGAACAATCAATGAGACTTTCAATTTTAAAAGTAGAATTAATACTGTTGAACATATAAATATACCCATAATTACAAGAGTAAATGTAAGCATAATTCCAGTTAAATAAACATCTATATAATCGTAAATTATATGTATTCCTACTTCAGTGAAAAGGGTGTATACGAAAATAGCGTTAAAAAATCCTAGAAAATAAATTAATACAACTCGTTTTTCCATTTTTATTTCACTTTAGTCGTCCTAAAAATTCCCTTGTTTCGTCATTTGATAATGTTTATAGTTAATTTTGTGTTGAATACCCTTTTAAACCTTTTCTTATTTGTAAATATTTAAATTCTTCATTGAAAAATTTATTTATTCGGTATGATTTATATTTTAATTGATAACAAATGAACGCTTCAAAGTACGTCTATCTTGATTACGCGGCTACGACACCAATGGATCCGCGTGTAATTGAAGTAATGAATGAGCGTTTTAAGGATTCCTATGGTAATTCCTCAAGTTTACATTCGGTAGGTCAGAAAGCAGCTCAGACATTAGTTAAGTCCCGAGAAACTGTAGCTTCTTTAATAAACGCTGAGAGAGATGAGATAATATTTACTTCTTCAGGTACTGAAGCAGATAATATCGCGATTTTAGGTGTTGCGCTTAAAAACCAAGATCGTGGTAAAAATATTATCACATCAACAATTGAACACCACGCAGTTGAAAATACATGTAAAAGTTTAAAGAAGAGAGGTTTTAGTATAACCTTCTTACCAGTCGATAAAGATGGTTTAATAGATTTAAAAGAACTGGAAGATATGATTACCGATGAAACGACTCTTATTAGTCTAATGTTTGCTAATAACGAAATAGGAACAATTGAACCTATTAAAAAAATTGGAGAAATTGCTAAGAAGCATGATGTGATATTTCATACTGATGCTGTTCAAGCATTTGGGAAGGTACCAATTAATGTTGATGAGATGAATATAGATTTACTTTCTGCTTCTGCGCATAAATTATATGGCCCTAAAGGAGTAGGGATGTTATACATAAAAAATAAAGGCGTTAGAGAAGATTGGGGTAAATATATAGAACCAATAATGTTTGGTGGAGGTCATGAAAGAGATATGAGACCAAGTACAGTAAATGTTCCCGGTATTGCAGGGTTTGCTAAAGCAGTTGAATTAGCTAAAGAAGAAATGACAATAGAAATAAAAAGACAAACAAAATTACGTGATAAAATCATAGAAAATGTATTAAATAATGTTAATTATACATTTTTAAACGGGCATCGAACCCAGCGATTACCTAATAATGTTAATTTAGGTATCAGATTTATAGAGGGAGAATCTATTGTTTTAGATTTAGATAGCGAGGGAATAGCTGTATCAACGGGTTCTGCATGTTCCTCAAAATCACTAGAGCCCTCACATGTTTTATTAGCCATAGGTTTGAAGCCTCAAGATGCTCAAGGTTCTTTAAGGGCAACACTCGGAAGGTTCACCACAGATGACAATGTGGAGTATTTTTTAGAAAAACTCCCTCCAATAGTAGATAGACTTAGAAAAATGTCACCTTTAAAAGATAATTAAAAAATTAAGATTTTAACCAATAAAGGTGTAATATTTGAAATGAATTCAGAAAAAGAACTTGCAATTATAATACTAATTGGGGGCAGAAATATAAGATTCGGAAATGAATCTGCAGCTGTTTTACATATTCTTGGTAAACCTTTGATTCTTCATCAGATAGAAACACTTTCAAAATTTGAAGAGGACATATTCTTAGTAGCCCATTCAGAATATCAAGTTGACTCTTATTACAAAGATATAGATTTTCCTCGAGATATTACCTTCCTTGTTGACGATACGAAAATTACAAAAGATGAAGAGTTAAGAACCCCAATGATAGGTATTTATTCAGGTTTTAAAGAATTAAAAAGACTAGGATTCCAAAAAGGATTTCTTTTGTCTGGCGACATGCCTTTAATCAAACCTAAAGTAATAGAATTCATGATTAATAGCGCTAAAGGATATGATTGTTGTATTCCAAAATGGAATAACGGTTATTTAGAGCCTTTATTTGCGATTTACACCGTCAATAATACTTTTAAACTTGCTGAAGAAACGATTCAAGAACATAATTACTCTTTAAATAAGATAATTGATAAATCATTACATATTAACTACATATCTGTTGAAGAATCCATAAAACCACTCGATCAAAATTTAGTTTCTTTAGTCAACATCAATGGACCAATTGATCTTGATAAAGTAATTAAATTGTATAAGTGATTTTTACTTTTATAAAAATAATCATCATAATTAAAAGCAATTTTAGTTTTAAAACTGATATTATGAAGATTGAATAGGATATTATTATCTTTATAGAAGATGTTTATAAAGAATATTCAAAAATCGAAATTGTTTTTTTTATTGTAAAATTGATTAATTTAATGGTTAAAGAGGAATTCAAATTTCAAGAGAAAGCGATAGAACTCGAAAATCGGGAAGAATTAAGCTCTTCTTACAAAATAAAGTCATATGAAGATAAATTAAAATTAATGAAAAATAATAAGATTCCTCAGAAATCTATTAAAGAGGTTTTGAAACATTTTTTTTCAGAAAATGAGGATATTACAAAAAAAACTAAAGATTCCATATCTAGGGTTGTTTACTCTCAAAAAGATCGAATTATCATAATGATCACAAGCATAGGACAAGACATTATTAGGAAAAGAGATAAATTGATCTATGCATACGGCTGGTTTTTCTTTGTTTCCAAACCTAATCAAAAACCTAAAAATTCAAAAAAAGAAAAGAAGAAAAAGGGACCTAAAAAGGAAGAAAAAACATTAAGTATTGATACTTTTCATTTCGGAGAATTAAATATTCCTCTAGAAGAAAAACAAAATATGCGGTCATTGTATCATACTAAGGAATATTTTCATTACCTAAAACTCATAAAAACAAGTAATATACCCCAATTACAGATAAAAGATGTTTTACACGATTTTTTATTTGAATACGAGGCTATCCCGTTGAAAGAGAAGGAATCTATTGGAAAGATCATATATTATCAAAAAGAACGGGTAATAGTTGTTAAATCCTTAATCGGAGACATGATGTATGAAAATTTAAAAGAATTAGTAAAGAAATATGGTTGGTATTTCTATATCACTGGTGTTCCTGTAGGTGAGAGTGATATTTCAGAAGCAATCGACAAGATTGAAAAAAAGTTCGATTCAAATTTTTTTCAGGAAATATCCGTCTTAGACGAGGATAAAGAAAAAAAAATAAAAGTTACTATTTATCCTATTGTTCTTAAACCAAATCATAACTGTCATATTTTAGGCATAGGAAATCTTAATATTCTATTAGATTGTGGAATTTCTGAGCCAGAAAGTACCGAAGACTCAATAGAACAAGAAGACACAGAATATATAGCACAGAAAGAACAAATAGAAAATAATGAACTAACAAAGAACTACAAAGATTCTGAAAAAGAGAAATCATACAAAAGTCCTGACGATTTTAAGCACATTGAAGAATACCTTCAAAATCTCCCTCAACTAATAGCAGAAGCAGAGCAAGAAAAATCAATACCTGAAAATTATTTACAGGAGCAAACCTATAAGCCCAAAATTGACGCTGTGTTTATCTCACATAGTCATTTTGATCATGTTTCAGGTCTTAAGAAGTTAATAGCACAAAATCCAGATCTTCCCGTTTTTTGTTCGCGAATTACCTTGGATTTATTCCTCTTGAGGGATTCAAACTATCTAAAACAGGAGAGTAGCGATGAAATAGAAGAAGAAGAATATCGAAATATAGTAAAAAATGTAATTTATGTTGAAAATGGTGATAAAATAGAATTTAAAGACAAAGATTGTTTTCTCTCATTTTTTCATGCTGGTCACATGCCCGGGGCATTAATGTTATTAGCAAAAGTTAACGATTTTCGATTCTTATATACAGGTGATTATACTTATTATGATATTACTCCTTTTGCAGGTACCAAACGTTTCCTAGAACAAATTTCACGTCCTATTGATTATCTTTTGATTGATGGAACTGCTGCGCAAGAAGATTACGGGAATATTTCAGACCAATTTCACAGTTTAATCCTCTTCTTAGAACAAAAAGCTGAATATGAAGATAATGTTTTAATAGGAGCTGATCCTTCCAGTTTAGCTATAAGCTTTATGCTTATCTTTTGGCGTTATTTTCGAAAGCTACAATTAAGAAAAGGATATACAAAAAGACCTAATATTTATGTAGACATGATGGTTCGTAAAAATATCCAAGTAATAAATCATAGGTATGAGTACATCTATGGACCTATTTCAAGATTAATAAGAGATAAAGCCAATCCATTTAATAGTATCAAATTTAGATGGTTTGATCGCAATGATTTGGAATTTTTACGTAAAAAAAACAATATAATAATCTCACATCCTCCAGATTTATCCTATGGTTTAATCAGAAATATTATTAATATAATTGGCCGTAACCCTCATAATTTAGTATTTCTTGCAGGAGCTATTCACGAACAACCAGGTGTGAACCTAATATCTGGAGGAAGTGAGATTGAATTCTCTGAAACATGGAAAGCTCCATTTAGGGCGTTTTTAATCAATACTTTTATGCCTCAACTAAAAATAAAATTACACGCAGATAAGAATCAGCTCGCAGAAATGATTAAAGTTCTTGAACCAAAAGAGGTTTGCTTTTTTCATCAATCAGCAAAAAAGCTTATTGAGGTGGTCGAATCTGTAAAGGAATTAGGAGTGGAGAAAGTCTCACTTCCTAAAAAGAGAAAACTCTCAATATTAAATTAAATGGATTTTAAATCTAAAAGGCAAATTACAACTATATGCTCAGAAAAATCGTAAAAACTAAATTCAAAAAATCTTTTTCTTAGCTATTAAACATTAGTAAAAGCGTTGATGTAGTATTTATTCAGAAAAAGTAATGGATCACTTTCAAAATCCTCGTAATATGGGAGAAATGAAGGGTGCAGATGCAATCGGAGAAGAAGGAAATCCCGTATGCGGAGATCTCATGTATATTTATATTAAAGTTGAAGAAAGAGATGGTACGGAAATAATTAGCGATATTTCATTTCAAACTTTTGGTTGTGCTGCTGCTATCGCGACATCATCTATGATAACAGAATTAGCTAAGGGTAAAACACTAGATGAAGCATTAAAAATTACTAGAAACGATGTTGCCATATCTTTAGATGGTTTACCTCCAATTAAAATGCATTGTAGCAATTTAGCCGCTGATGCTCTACACGCGGCTATTAAAAAATATCGCGAGAAGAAAAAATAAAAATGCTTTAATTTACTTCAAAACTTCTTTTTTATAATGATTATGTTTAATTATCAATACAAATTTACTTGATTAACATAGTAAAAAATGCTATTGAAAAATTATTAACTGAGATGATTAAATGAGTCTATTACAATGTCCTGTTTATTCTGGAGTATTTGGTCCATTTGGTTGGGTTTTTATGCTTATTGGAGGAATAGTTGCATTGGTTATAGGTGTTTTGATCGCTAATTATATGCATAAAGATGCTATAAAAAGAGGTATAAACGCTGAATTCTGGCTAGTTTTTGGCTTAATTTTTAATGTTTTTGGACTGATACTATACCTAATTGTAAGAAAGAATTATAACCAACAAAGAAAAGAATGAGATATGATTTTTCATCATTTGGGGATTCTTTAATATCCTATTTTTGCTTTAAGGACTTTTGATAAGCCTATCGTTTTCCTGAGTTTTTAGGTGTTTCATCTTATACTTTTTTTTATAACAACAACCTTTAAATATATACTTTTCCGTATATATCCAAGAGTAATGTTTTTTTTTAAAAATGAAAAACAAACTTTTTTATTCGTAATAAGAAACTGAAGGAAATAAAATGATTTCAATGCTACTACAAACTGAGCATTTTCATATGATGGATTGGTGGTTTGATTTATTTGGTCCCTTATCGTGGATTTTTATGATTTCTGGAGGGATAATTTTTATTGTAATAAGTGTTTTAATTGCTTATTATGTTCATAAAGACGCTATAAGAAGAGGAATAAAGAATTCAGAATTCTGGTTAGTAATTGGATTGATCTTCAACTTACTAGGGTTATTAATTTATTTAATTGTAAGGGGTAATTATCGAAAAGATGCTTAAGGAACTCCATTTATTTCAAAATAATCCTCTAAAGAATTACACATATGAAAGAGATGTGTTTAAATGATTTTTTATGAATATCATCCGGATATGGATATGATGATGGATTGGAATTCAAAAATTTGGTTTTATGTATTAATAGGTCTGATTGCTTTGGTACTCTTAACGATAGTGATAATATACCTAATGAATAGGAGCACTAGAAGAGAGAATAGCAAAACCATTATCGATAGACCAACTTCAGAAGCAACCATCAACAGGGAATACACAGAAAGTATTAACAAATTTTGTCCGGGATGTGGTGAAAAAATTATTGACGCAACTGGAAAATATTGTCCTATCTGTGGTATTCAGATTTAAATAGTAACTAAAATATTCATATTTTTTATTCTTTTTTACTACATAATTGTAGTTCTAATTTTCTTTAAAGGCTTTTGCACAATGTTTACAGCAAAAATTTAAAATTTTATCGCCAATTTTTTCACTGTGATAGTTATCGTAAAGCCTGACTCCACAACTAGCACAGATTTCTAATTTTGACTCAATTGTAACTTCTATTAAGTTATTAAACCTTAAGAAAATTTTATCTATAAATTCATGACCTTGAGAGGTGAGTTGAAAACCTTTCGAGCGTTTTGATGTTTTTGAATCAGGAACATCCTCTATATATCCTTGGGCTTTTAACTTTTTTAAGAAATTGTAAACATAGGTTGGACTAGCTGTTTTGCCTAAATCCTTTTCTAACCTTTTGAGAATAAAGTATCCTGTAACTGAATTATTTGATTTTAACAACACTAGGATATAAAATTTGGTGAGATTTTGAATTTTAATTCCAGTATTTTCAGTCATAATAGAACTACCCTATATTGTTCTAAATTATACATAATTATAGTATTGATCTATAGAATATAAAAATAATATTTAAATATATACTTTTTAGTATATATATTAAAGTATAATTACAATTAAATTTTAAAATAGAAATCATGAAAGAGATTTCATTAGTAGTATTAATGAAAAGATCAATTAGGTTTTCAAATTATAATAAAAATCTATAATTAATAATTTCAATATTGAAGAATTAAGGAAATGGTGAAGTAAAGTGGAATCAAAAGCAGAAGAGAAGATAAAAATAAAGCTCAGTGGTATGACTTGTGCCTCGTGTGCTTTAAAGATAGAAACAAAATTGAAGAATTTAAATGGAGTAAGTAGTTCAGTTGTAAATTTTGCGAATGAAGAAGCCACTGTTGAATATGACTCAAGTAAAATCAGTTATAATGATTTTAATAAAGCTGTAAAAGATTTAGGTTATAAAGCAAGTTTAGCTAAAATTGACTATAAATTATTAGATTCTATTTCAGAGTCAGAATTCAATGATTTAGTAAATCAGGTTAAAAATTTTGAAGGTATTTATGAAGTGAGAGGTAATTTTAATGCGGGTAAATTATTTATTGAATTTAATGAGTTAAAATTGGATGAAAGTAAGATATATTCTAGATTTAAGCAATTAGGGTATAAAATTGAAAAAGCTGCTGGTACACTTGATAAAGAAATTGAAAGGCATAAAAAAGAAATGAGATATAGATTAAGGATTTTAGTTATTTCAATAACTTTTATGGTTGTTATAACTCCAATAAGTTGGTTTATTACAGAATCATTTACTAGGAATTTAATTTTGTTCTTCTTAGCGTTAGCCGACTTTAGTATTGCGGGATCTTTCTTTCTTGTTGGTGCTTATAAATCTCTAAGAAATAAATCAACAAATATGGATGTCTTGGTTGCTCTAGGAACAACAACTGCGTTAATATATTCGATATTGACAACATTTTTAATTGAGGGAAACACTTTTTACGAAGCAATGAGTATGATTCTTGCATTCCTCTTAATTGGCAAATATTTTGAGCATAAGACTAAAGGGCAAACTTCAGAAGCAATCAAAAAACTTATTGGACTACAGCCGAAAACAGCTACTCTATTGAAAGACGGAGCAGAGATTGAAATCCCAATAGAAGAGATCGAAGTTGGAGATATTTTAGTTGTTCGACCTGGAGAAAAAATTCCAATTGATGGGAAAGTAATTAAAGGAAAAACAAAAATCGACGAATCAATGATTACTGGAGAAAGTAGATATGTGAAAAAAGAAATAGATAGTGAAGTAATTGGTGCCACATTAAACCAAACTGGATTGATTAATATCATAGCGGAAAAAATAGGGAAAGATACACTTTTATTTCAGATAATTAATTTTGTAAAGGAAGCACAAAGTAAAAAAGCGGCGAAACAACAATTAGCAGATACTGTTAGCAATTATTTTGTTCCAGCTGTTATTATTATTGCTACTGGGGCATTTATATATTGGTATTTTATAGCAGCTATAGGATTAGAGTTATCACTATTAGTTTTTACATCAGTCGTTGTAATATCATGTCCATGTGCTCTCGGTTTAGCGATACCTACTGCTGTTATGGTAGGTACTGGAAAAGGCGCTGAAAACGGAATTTTACTAAAAGGAGGAGATTCTTTAGAAGCAATTAGTAAAATCAATACTATCGTTTTTGATAAAACTGGGACTTTAACTGTAGGAAAACCAAAAGTATCTGCAATTTTTACTGAAAAAGATTTAAACGGTAGCGGATATGACGAAGAAATGTTATTAATTTATGCTGGATCTGCTGAAATGGGTTCTGAACACCCTCTTGGACAAGCTATAATTGAAGAAGCAAATCAAAGAGGTTTAACTCTTGAAAATCCTACTGAATTTGACGCTATACCTGGGAAAGGTATTAAGACTACTATTTATAATAAATCAGTTCTGGTAGGAAACGAACAGTTATTACTAGATAATAATATTTCAATTGATTCTTATAACAAAAAATTTAACGAATTTCAAAGCCAAGGAAAAACAACCATCATAATTAGCGTTGAAAATAAGATTAAGGGAATTATTGGCATTTCAGATAAAATGAAAGAACAAGCTCCGTATGCATTAGAGAAGTTACGTGAAAAAGGTTTGGAAATTTTTATGTTAACAGGAGATAATAAACAAACTGCCATAAATATAGGTAAAGAGCTAGGTTTTGACGAGGAACATATATTAGCAGAGGTTTTACCAAACGAAAAAGCCGAAACCATTAAAAAATTACAAAATTCCATAGAAAACAAAATCGTTGGAATGGTTGGGGATGGAATAAATGATGCTCCTGCTCTAGCACAAGCAGATGTTGGAGTTGCGATTGGATCTGGAACAGATATTGCAATAGAGACTGCAGATATAGTGTTAATGAGAGGAGATCTTAGGAATGTAGTAGCTGCGATTAATCTATCTAAAAAGACCTATCGTAAAATGATAACTAACTTATTTTGGGCTTTTATATATAATCTAATTGGAATTCCGATTGCTGCGGGAATTCTTTATTATTCAACTGGATTCTTTTTACCACCCTTTTTGGCTGCAATCTTTATGGCATCAAGTTCTGTTTCGGTTGTCACTAATGCGCTTTTCTTGAAACGATATGAACCAAAAACACCTCAACAATTAGAAGAAGAAAAACTTTTAATCTCCCAAGAAAAAGTCGTAGATCCTGTATGTGGTATGAAAATAGATCCCAGAAAAGCAATAGAACGCGAATATCAAGGAAAAATATATCATTTCTGCAGTGCTAACTGCGAAACTCACTTTAAACGAGATCCAGAACGGTTTAAAAATTACGATAATATGAACCCTAAGCTAATGCAGATGAAGAGTGATGAAGAAGAATTAGAAATTTTTAAAGATAAAAAAGAAATTCAAGAAATCAATACAATTAAAGAAGAAAAAGAGGTAGATAAAAAAATGGGAAAACTAAAATGTGTTGAATGCGGATTGGAACAAGATTTACCGATGCACTGTGGACAACCAATGCATCAAGAAGGAGATCAATTAGTCTGCTGGATGGGAGCATCTTGTGGAGCTCAATCAATCCCCAAACATCACGGTAAAACCATGAAAATTGTTTAATTAGTTAAGCTTAAAAGAGGTGATTTTAAGAAATGGGAATATATAGATGTAATAGCTGTGGAAAAATAATAGAAACACTTCCACAATGCTGTGCCCAAGATATGGTTTATAATGAAGAAAAAAATCAATTTGAATGCTATATGGGTGAAAAGTGCGGATATTTAAGCTTATCTGAACTAAAATGCGAAGAGTGTTGCAAATAACTAAATCAATAATTTTTTTCTCTTTATTAATACTGACCTAAATATTTCATATTTTGTTTTTAGCGCTTTCTGGCTTAAGCCAAAAATCTAATATTAAAAAAATTATTAATCCTATTCCGGATATTAGAGCTCCTACAATAAAGGCAACTTGATAAGATGTGGCTTTCTCAGAACCTAGAAAGTCTATCAATGGACCTGATATAAATGTGCAAGCTAAACCCCAAGAAAGAAAAAAAGTCGTATTGTACATTCCAAATAACTTTGCCCGAACTTTGGAAGGGATCAAGTTAGATGCAATGACATAAGAAGCAGCATAAATAATAACTTCAGCTGTACCTATTAAAAAACTTCCAACAAATATTAATACTAAATTGTCAGTTAATCCTGTGATTAATAACGCGAAAATAGCTAAACTCACACCTAAAATTAATGTTCGAGAATGTCCGAACTTTTTACTAAGAGTACCTGCCAAAAAGCCAATTGTTAATACTGCTATCGATCTTGTGTTTACAATATTACCCAATAATATATCATTTATGCCAAATCCAGAATACAGATATAAATACGGACTATAGAAGGTTGCGATTGAATTGCGTCCAAAATTAATAAATGTTAAAGAAATAATGAAGATAATGAAGATAATTTTAAAGTTGTAGTTTTGCGGTTTATTATCATAATTCTCTACAATCTTTTCTTCTTTCTTTTCCGATCTAATCCCTCCTTCTGGAGAGAAAATCATAGGAATAGAAGATATAAACATAACCAGTGCTGCTACAAAGAATAATGGTCCGTCACGAAAACCATAACCATTATTATATAATATTGAGCCTATAGATATTCCTATTATCCTCCCAAAGCCTCCTAGGCTAGTTAATTGTCCCATTATTTTACTTCTTTCTTTAGATGGGTAAATATCGCTAATTAGAGCACTCCAACTAATGTTAGACATTGACCAAAACGCTTCAATGCACATTAATCCGATAATAATAACATACCCTGCTAACAACAAATTTGAAAAAATTGAGTGAACGAACCATACAGTAATTGTTCCAATCCCTGCTAAAACTTCTCCCAAGATGATCAACGATCTCCTCCTCTGAAATTTGTCGCTTAAAGGACCCCAAACAAAATTTTGAAAAATCACGCTTATAATCATGGGAAGAGTCGCATACAATGTTGTTTCAGTCGCGGATAAATGCAAAAAATCTAACATATAAAGTGATAAGTAGGTGTAAAACATACCCCGCCTAAACATCGCAAGTAATTGAAAAGAGGATAAGCCTATAAAGGTGCTTCTTATGGAGTATTTTGTGTTATTGAAAGCCATGACACTAGGTTAAAGATAAATATCGAAATCCTTTTTAGGAAATAATTTAATAATTTTCAATAATCCTGTTCCCAATTTTACTTTTTCAACTTCTTCAGTATAGATAGGGTAATAATTGTTTAGATCCTTGTATATATTATTCCATACCTTTTGTTCTTCAGTTTTATCTCCTATGTCTTTCTTGAGCTTAGAAAAAAAGGTTTTGGCTTTTTTACGATTTAAAATTTTATAAAAATTGTTAATAACTTTAACTCTGATTCTTGTAAACACTTCAGGTCTAAAATTAGCAAGTGCATAACACAAATCGTCGTCTGCAATCGGGAAAAAGTTTATTTTTCTATCCTCGGGTTCATCGGGATTTTTGATTAACTCTAATTCTATATCTCTCTCGCTGATGTTTTCTAATATTGGGTATAGTTGACCTAAAGTTATCCTTGTTTCCATCTGAATTTCAGAGGCAATTTCTGAAATAGAATAATTGAAGTCAGGATATTTTTCACGATTTTCAATTCTATATGTGTACTCCTTTTTTAGAAGATCCAAAATTGCATTTTTCAAGGAGTTTGGGATTTCGTTTTGAGTAAAGGGGATTGAAAGATCTCTCTGTTTCTGTTCTAGCGATAATATATCTTTCTGTTTTTTTGTATAATCAGTAGAAAGAGAGGATAAAAATTGATTTGAAGCTTTAATATTATCGGTACTGGCATGTAATTCAAGTTTTTTAGGTTTCTTCGAAGTCATCGTTGTATAAAGTCTATCCGAGAGATACTTTTTAGCTTTTTTTTGAGCAATGGCTTTTTTATTGAATTTTTCAAGTACTGAAGAAAAGTCAATAATCTTTTGAATTCTTCCATGCTCATCTATCTTTTCTGTTAAACTAATATTCATGTCAAGGTTTGCTAAATCCTCGACTAAAGCATAAACATTGTTTTTCGAGAGTCTCGTTGCCCTTATTAATTCCCGATCTAAAATCTCAAGAGGAAAACCGTCTCCCCTGCGTATATACTCACTTCTAATCAATTTATATATTATATCCATGCTCTCTTGTTCTTGATTAACAGTTTCTTTCTGTAACCGAATAAACATCGATGTTTCATGCGGTTTTAAATAATAAAATAGCAAGGTGCTTCCAAGGAATATAATCATTATTATAGAAACAATATACTTATCCGCCATGAAGAATTGACCTAGTATAGTAATTTCTTGACTTGGAAGCTGAGATTGTAATGCAAAACGGGTTAGAGTTTGAGCAAAAACACACCCTAATATCAATAATATTAGACCATCTCGTTTAAAAATTAGTAACCTCCATTCTAAAGAACGACCTAATTTTTTTATAATTCTATATAGAAAATACATAGAAAAAATAAATTCAACTATAAAGATAAACCAAACCGTCGTACTACTTGCCCCCACTGTAGCTTTCAAAGCAGTGACAGTAGCGGGATTTAAAACTAAAAACAATGTTAATTGAAATACTTGAAAGAAGAAAATGAATAATACTATTAATGAAAAAGTATAATTATCAAACAAGCCAGCTCGTTTTGTTTCAGCTCTTCGTCTCGTAAATACAAATTCAAAAATAATAAATAATAGTGTTAAAATTAAACTAAAATAGATCAATGGCATAATCAAGCGCATTTCTAATACATATACTCCTACAGCTTCACTTGGAGCAAAAGGACCTAGAAAATCTAAGGAAATGTAAACTAAGAGACTACGATAAAATAATGCTATTATAATTAATACTCCCAAAATAAAATATGGTGCTATAAAAGCAACAAATCGACGGAATACCGAATATCGGGTAATAAATTTTGCCTCAATTTTAGTCGCAAACTTTCGTGCATACATAAAAAACCTAGTACTCAATAAGATTAGCCAAATTGTTGACAAACCTAAGAGATAACTTACTAAATTAGTATTAATGCTATTAATGAATAAGAAGAGTAAGTAAAATCCCGAAACAATAATTACATATAATACAACTTGTTTTATAAGTGAACTTTTTTCAAAAATGAAAACTCTAATCTTATTATTGCTGTATAATATAGATAAAGTTAGAAAAAAAGCTACTAATGCGTTTCCAAATGCGAAAGGATTTCCAAAAGTTAAAATGTTCAAGTAAGCACCGGGATAATTAATCCCTATTAAAATCAAAAATGAATAGATTAAAAATAAAGCATATAATCCATAAAATTTCCGATCTCCATAGTATGATCTTGAAGGTTGTTGCCCCTCTACATATAAATCTTGTACGAATATTTTCCGTAAACTTTTCTGCAGAGATTTTTTAACTTTAGTTATATTTTCTTTAGTTTTCATTTTCATCTAAAATTTAAGTTTCTTGAGGGAAAATATTTTTTTGAAAAAAAATTATTATATATCGTATATGTATTGAAAAAAAAATAGTTTTTTTTTCTCAGTACTTTTATAGATATAGTTGCTTAAAATTTAAAAGGATCCAATTATAATATTATTATGCAAATGGATAATCAGCCAGAAAAATCAGATAAAGAAACCCTAATAAACCTTGTCAAACAAGGAATTGAAATGTTAGCTGAAAGGAACATTTCAGATGTAGTAATTTTATCTTCTTATAAAATTAACTCAATTTTAAAAGATAATTATGGAATCGACATAAAAGTAGATAGAATTGGGAGAATTTTAAGTACAGTTGCTAAGAATAATCAATTAAAGCGTTTGAAAACAAACATTCCGAAATATAAATTACAAATATCGAAAGTCTCGGGACTTCAGTATTTTTAATAACTAATTTGACTAAATAACACTCTAAATTCTAAATTTAATACAGTATGGTAAACCATACTAAGCTAATAAAATAAAAAGATTATTATAAGTTATTTTTTTACATTCCTAAAGTCGGGAATTATAGATTGAAGACGTTCTATTAATTCTTCGATTTCAATGAAGTTATTATTAAACGTTTCGAGCTCTGAGATGAGTTTATCATAATTAGTACTTAAATTTATTTCAAAGGGGTGATTGATGGCACTAATTCCTTTTAGCATCTCAATTGAGAGATTTTCGATTTGATCTGTTAATTTAGAGATTTGTTCAGTCGAATGTTCTATTCTTTCTTTTATAGTTTTATCTTGCATTGAAAGTTCATATAACTTATTAATGATTTCGTTTATATCTTTCTTTATCGATACAGAAATAGTTTCAATGCTTTGTTCTAGGTTTTTATTAATTTCGTTTGTTAAGACTTCTTTCGTCTTCTCTATATTAGTTTTTAATTTCTCTTGACCTTCAAGACGGTTATTTATATATTTCTCTATTTTTTCCTTATATTCGTCAATTCTTTCTTTAAAATTAATATCTATCCATTTTTCTACTTTTTCAAAGCCCTGTTTTACCGCTAAATTCATATGTGCTAATGAGGCGCTAATTTTATTAAGGCTTATTAGTGCTCCATCGTTAAATTCTATAGACCAAGTTTCTAACTCCGTTTTGTAATTATTTAGAACTAAATTGGAAAAATTTTGTAATCCTTTTTTAACTCCCTCTATTACAGGTTCAATATTAGGATACTTTAATTCGATTTCAGCATCCAATTGTCCAATAGACATAGGAATTTCTTGAAGATCAGGAGGAGTCTGATCATTCATCTCTAGTTTCTCTCGAATTATTATTGGATCTTTCATTTGACTATATTCGACGAGTTTTTGAACCCATTTATAAAAATCTAAAGATTTCGGTGCTTCTATTTCATAGTCAACCTTAATAGTATTACTTTTTTCTCCCTTATTGGGATCGTCTAAGCGAAAGACTTCGAATCCAAAATTTCTTCCTTTTTGAAGTTTTAAATGATCAAATACTATGCCAAAAGCATTAGGATTTTGTTCGTTCTGAAAATACAAATGATTTTTTTTGTCAACATCAGAGAAGAAAAATGATTTACTTTCGGGATGGCTGTGGTACCACCCTAATACCTCAAGATTCTCATTTTTCACCTCTTCTTTGGTTTTTATTAGAATCTTGTGAATCTTTTCGGAAAAGCCTAACTCAACAATATCTCCATGAATTATAGGAATAGCCTGGCTTACATTAAGATTATTATTATTAGGATCTCGATTACCTACGCAAAATCCCATAACTTGATCATTAATTTCTAGTGAGGTATTGGCAAACCTTAAAACATGAGATATCATGTCGTTAAATGCGCTCATCTTTATGAAAATTTTTATATCTTCACTTACTGACTTTTCATTGTCGGTCATTCTTAGGCAGAACCTCCTTTTTCAAGTTCTTTAATTTTAGATAAAAGTTGTTTTTTTTCTAACTCTAATTTATCAATTTTTTCAAAAATAGGCTTTTTTGTACTTTCCAAAATTAAAACTGCTGCTTTTAGATTAGTTAAGAAGTTCTGTGATTTTTTATTGAGATCAGTAAGAAAATTTAATGCTTTAATCTGTTTCTTTGAGATAGCATCAGAAGTTTCTTTTTGCATATTTTTTATTTTTTCAAGAGTTGCATTCTTTATAGAATTGATTTTTTCTGATAATGAGTTTAAAGAGGTTTCAAGCCTTTCCAGATTATTTAGGTTAATTGATAGATCACCATTGAAATTCACTATTTTCTTTTGACATTCCTCATAATCTCTTGAAAAATCATCTTTTAATTTGTCAAATTTCTCTTTAAATAGGTTTCTTACTTTTTCTTCAACGATTTCTTTTATTTCATTTAATACAGTGCTAATTTCTTCCTGGTACGCATCAATTTGGTCTAAAAAATCATCAACATAACCCTCTGCGTTGAATAATTCAGCATTTAAATCATCTTTGTATTTTCGTTGTATTCTGTCTATTCCGGTATTAATTTGGTCTTTTAATTGATCTAAATTTGTTCTAATTTCAACATTATTACTTGCAATATTGCTGGATATATTTGTACTGATGGAATTAAGGAAATCTATTAATGGGGTGAGGGATAAATCTAAAAGATTAGCAAATCCTATCTGAAAGGAATCTATAACCTTACGCTGATTGATTAAAGGTTGTTTAAATTGTAATTGGTTTAACTCAGGAATTTTCACATCTCCGAATATGTCAGCTGTCTCATTTTCTTCCGTTATGGGAGGTTCCTTTGTATGAACACAATTAATTAATTCTATTATTTTAAAATAATATTCTAAGCTACCCGGGGGTTCTACTATTGCTGTAACTTGATGAACACTCGAATCTCGGATGTTTGTAGGGTTGGTTAAACGAATTGCTCTAAACCCTGGATCATCAGACCTATCTAAATAAGCATGATCAAATACTAATGCTATTCCACTCGGGTTTAATTCGTTTTGCCAACCAAATTGATTCTTAACATCTGTCGGTGAAAAGAAAATTTTGTGTTGGAATAAATCAGGGTGGCTATGATACCAACCAACCATGAACCAGTTTTTTTCTAAATACATGGAATTGGCTTTTTCAAAAAAAATATAGTCATTAACTGAAAATTCAACTTCTACACTACTTCCATGCGAAATAGGAACTACATCCTCTATTATTACATTCTTAAATTTTTTGTCTTCACCATCTTCGAGATGTCCAATGAGAACACCCATAACTTCAATACATTGAGAGTGCTTTCTAGCTTTATTTCCAAAACGTAAAACATGTAGAATCATTTTGTAATAAGC
>JBHLLM010000010.1:0-18410 GCA_048885575.1 Candidatus Hermodarchaeota archaeon | reverse complement strand
TCAGCTTCTTCTACGCGAGGTGCGAGGAAGTAATTTAATTCGCCACCCTCTAAAAGATCGAAAATCATTTTTAAGGGATGATCTGTTTTAAGTGAGATTTCAAGTTTTTCGGTAATTGATGCGATTTTTAATATTGCTTTTAGAAATGTGAGGCTATAGGCTCCTGTGCAAGTCTCTTTAATTTGACTTTCAATTAAGTCTTCGACGCTAAGATTGTATTCCATTTCACCAATCTGACCAGTTGAGCTAAAGATTAAACCTTCGTTTTCAACAGCCTTCATATTTAGTATTTCTGAATATATTTCTGCGTCTTTTATGGCTTCAACTAGAAATTCCGTATCTATAACCCAAGTTGAAGGATACTCAATTTTCAATAAGTTATCCATTGGAATTTCCTCCCGTTCTAGATCTATCAGTGTTAAACTAAATGTTCTTTTGCGTGTTTTTCCTACGCGTTGCATAGTTAATTTAATTTTTTGCTCCGTTTCTTTAAAGTCTATTTCAATGTTGTCGTCAGCTGAACTTCTTTTGAGGATTTTATCTAAATCACCTAGATTTAAACCAATTTTGGTCTCTTTTGCGCACTTATAATCATCAAAATTCTCCTTCTTTATTGATAATTTTAGCAAACAAATTCGACTTGGGTCCATCGCAGTGATAACAAATTCTTTTGGAGAAACTTTAAATTCAGTCTCGTCGATGATACTTGAAAGTGTTTCAACTATTCCCTTCAATACTCTACTATTATCCAGTCTTAGTGTAAAGCTCATTAATTATCCGCACTTTTATTGATTAGTAATTTATATTAATATAGTTTTATTAGCAATATTTATAAAATTCAGTATTATAGGTTTAATAATAGTTTACAATTCAAATTGTAATTTTTGAATTAATTATTTATAGTCACCTTAAATTTTTTAATCTATATAAATAAAAAAAAAATGAATTAATATGATGCGCGAGCCAGCGATTCAAAGAATGATTACTGATGTGAAAAACACAGACAATCGTGTTCAGATAACTGGTTATGTCAAGGAAATCGTTGAAAATGACCATATAATTTTAAATGATAAAACCGGAAATATAAAAGTTAATATTAAAAAAATCGAATTTCCGATTAAAAAAAAAGATTTAATTAATGCGATAGGCGAACTCAATATTACTGTTGAAGGAGAAAAAGAAATTGATGCAGAAATTATACAAGATAAGAATAACTTAAACTTTGAATATTATCAAAAGCTGTACGAAATCAAAAAAGAATTAAATTTAGTCTAGCGTTTACTTTAAAGCATAAATTTAAAATCAATTATAATTCTCATCTTTTATCTTTAAGAGATTTACTATATTAATCGAATTCTTTAAATTTTTAGCAATTTTTATTTTAAAAGCACAAATTTTATTATATATACTTATTTAGAATCTTTAAAGAACTGTATTAATTTTTAGGGTCAAGTATATGGTTGAATTTTGTCCAGAATGTTCAAATCTCTTACGGAAAAAATTATACGATGGAAATCGCTCTTTAGTGTGTAGGTGTGGCTTTCAAAAGGATTTAAGGCTAACTAAAGAAGAAATTAATAAAGATGTTAAATCGAAAAAAAAAGCTTTAGATAAAAATCTTATAGTTGTGTCTCAAGAAGATAAAATATCAGTCCATCCAATTGTAAAAAAGTATTGTCCTAAATGTAATAATAAAGAAGCAGAGGCTTGGCAAGAGCAAACTCGGAGCGCTGATGAACCAAGTACCTCGTTTTTTAGATGTCTTGAATGTAAGCATACATGGCGAGAATATTAGAATTTATTAAAAATTAAATTTTACCTTTTTTTGTTCGTGAAAGAGTGGTTTCACGATCTGAACTCTTAAGATATTCCTAAAACAAACAAAAATATATTATGAGAGTACTTCTAAAATCTTCGTTAAAATTCGTGCTTTGCCACCAGTAGATTGAAGAAGTGTTTTTCCACACACCAAACATTCTACATCTGTTGCAGAGCAACCAAAAATTATTTGTTGATTTCCACAATTTAAACACTTGACTCTCAAGAACCTGCTTTGAGGTTGAGGGATTAGTACGTCTTTATTCTTCTTTTTTGTCATGAATTATCAACTTTTATACTTCTTGTAATTCGAACTTTTTTACTCGATATGATTTAGCATATTGTTTTTTACCGCATTCGGAGCATTCTAATACCGGTAGAGATCTTTTGTTTACTTTTGCATTTTTGTGAAAAATTTCTTTAGGGAAACTACCATATCCTTTTTTCTTTCTTTCTACTCGTCTTCTACCATGATTGAGCATTCGCTCTTTTCCCTTCTTGTATAATGAGACATTGTGTAATTTATGAGATCTACAGGTAGAACAGTAACGATTTACTGAACGCGGATATTTCATTTTTCAAACAACTTCAAATTTCAGTTTAAAGTATTTAATTATTTATAAATTTTAAATTTTATTAGTTCTGCTTTATTCTTTATAAGAGAGAAGCATAGGTTAATAAAAAATAATTTAAATGGTATTACTCTAATTTTATTAAAACTTTTGTTTAGAATTATGTCATTCAAAGAGAAATTCAAAGAAGGAATTATTACAGCGAAAGATTTTTCGCGAGAAGATATTGATTACATTCTCCAAAAGGGCAGGGATATGATTCATAATAATAAAAATACTGAACTTTTAAGAGGGAAAATCTTAGCAACTTTATTTTTTGAACCGTCTACAAGAACTCGTTTAAGTTTCGAATCAGCAATGTATCGCTTAGGAGGAAATATAATTGGTTTTCATACTGGTGATGTATCTTCAACAAAGAAAGGTGAGACTATCGCAGACACAATTCGTACTGTAGAAAATTACAGTGATGGAATTGTGATCCGACATAATTTAGAGGGAGCAGCTAGATTAGCTGCTAAATTCGCAAAAATCCCAGTTATTAATGCAGGATCGGGAAGTGGAGAACATCCAACTCAAGCTTTATTAGATTTATTAACTATCACTGAAGAAGGTTATAAATTAGATGGATTGAATATTGGTATAATGGGGGATTTAAAATATGGTAGAACCGTTCACTCATTGTCAATTTTACTTTCTAATTATGAAGCAAATATTTACTTAATTAGCCCTAAAGATTTGATGCTTAGAAACAGAGATAAGGATTTCTTACAACAAAGACAAGTGAAGTATAAAGAAATTGAGAAATATCGAGATATTTTAAATATTCTAGATATTCTCTATGTTACTAGAATTCAGAAAGAAAGGTTTGCCGATATTGAAGAATACGATAAAGTCAAAGATTTCTATGTCTTTACTAAAAAAGATATGGATGAAACTAAAGACAAGTTTAAAATAATGCACCCATTACCAAGAGTTAATGAAATATCAGCTGAGGTTGATGATTCTCCTAAATCTATTTACTTTAAACAGGCATATTATGGAATTCCTATGAGAAAAGCTATATTAGCAGAGCTATTGTCAGATTAAATTGGTGTTGTTATATCTCTAGTTGAAATGCATTCAGTTTAGAATTTATTAGACAATTTAATTCTTTCTCGACGGATAATTTATTCAAACCAAGTGTAAATATACTCCCTCCATCAAGGTATTTCTCGAACTTTTTATAAAGTTCAATTTTACTCTTGAGTGGTAAGTTTGAATCCTTTCTAACCATACGTACGCAATATCGATTTGATTCGTTACCTAAATCTGTTTGATTATTATCCCATATTTTTTGGAGGTAAGCATCGTTGTGAGGTTGAGTAAATATATAAGATTCACCATTTTGTAGATTTTTTTCTCTAATAATACTGCTCATAAACTTAAATATGTCATAAGCAAATGACTCACTTTTATCAATTCTATCAACTTCAATGCCACAATGTGTTTTCACTGCATTATTAAAACCAAAAAAACTAACTGACTTTAAAGAATCATCTATCCATTTATTATCCTTGGCTTCAAAAAATTCGGAAGTTATGCTTTTCCACTGATTTGAGGATTTTAGCCTTCGTTTCATTAAATCTTTTTTATATTCAAAGAATTCAAAAACAGAATCGAGTCTTTCTTGTAAATAGTCAAAGAATGTATTGTCGTTTTGATAAGAATTTTCAGCAATCTGATGTAAATTTATTAAAATCTTGTCTAAAATAATTCTATTTCTTTTAGGATTGTGAGAATTGAGGTTTCGAACATTTATATGAGTAGAATTGAGTAGATTAGATTGGTTTTTGTTGAAGAAAATAATATTACGATAAAACTGAGACTTGAGATTATTTAATTGTATCTTAGATATGATCTTAGAGCACTGAAATGAACAGTAATCCAGTAAAATTAACGGTCCAATAATCTGATTTTTATGGTTAGTTTGATAAAGTAATTTATCAAAGAAGTCATTAGCCATTTGAAATTGAGAATTATCGATTACTTTCTCCTTTTTGTTGTTTAATAGAGATAACTCTAAAGAAAGATGAGAATTTTCGTCATAATATCTATGACTTTGTTTTATGATTTGAGAAATAATGATGCTTAAAAGGTGTGAAGAATCTTGTTTTGAAGTAAGATGTGTTAATAAAGATTCAATAAAATTACCCAATACAATATCTTCAGAAAAAAATGGATTAAACCGAGCTAAAGTATCGAAAAAATTAATTATCAGATTAATTTGGTTTATTGAACTACTAAGATTATTGAAATCAATAGCATTATTATTGGAAATATACCTCAAAATTGAATCAGTATCAACATACAATCCTAAAGGTCTTAAGCTCCAATAATTTAAGTTCAGAAGAATGACCTCTCCGGACAGATACAGATCTGCTAAATTCTTAGGGAGGAGATTTAAAAGTAAAAATTGTTCAGATACATCTGATCCTAATTTTAAGAGAATTTTTTCAGAGTTTATTGAATTATTATCAAAAATTTTAAAAACTTCGAAAGGGGGCGTACCTAATCTGGTCAATTTATGCCGAATGTTTTCTTGACCTTTCTCTAATAGAATAGCATTAATATATTCTCTCATTAATGGCGTTGTTAGGTATTCAATATTAGTCTTAGATAAACGCTCTTCAACTTCTTTAGCAATTTGTTTTGCTAGAAATTTTTCCACCTGCCCCTCTTTAATTAAATATTTTTCAATTTTATTTGTGTCAAATGGTTCTTTTGAGTATTTTGAAGTTCTTATCATTATTATTTTATTTTTATCATTGAGAATTTGCTCGATTGACAAAATATTTTTTAAAATTTGACTCCCTAAGGTATTTAAGATATAACCATCATCGGAAGATTCTATTAAAGCGCTATTTTTTAGCGTTTTTAAGTGAAATGAAAAATTAATAGCGTTAGGATTGCTCCCTAGCACTTCTTTTTTTAAAGATGAATAAGCTAAAGGAGTATTTCTTTGGCTTAATTTTTTCAATATATCAATTCTTATTTTTTGACCTAGTGTTTTAAGTTGTTTCTCTAAAACATCTTGATTTTTGTCGGAGCTCAATTTTAGTTTAAGAAGTCTTGAATATCATTAATTCTACTTAACTTAATAGTATATTTTAGAAATATATAAGAATTAGGAATTTTTCTTGCCCAAAATGATATTAGATATTATATAGGTGATATCAGTATTACCATTTTCTACTTCTTTTGTTTTAGAGAGTAAATTGTAGGTATTTCTACGCTAAAATTAAATATTAAGCACTCTTCTATCAAATCTGCTGAGGAAAATTATTTTGAAAAGGTTTAATTGAAAAAAAGATTGAATTAAATTTATAAAATAGTTTTAACGCGCTGAAACAGCTATTCTTTCAATTTCATCTTTTCTTTTCACAGCTTTAGATTCAAGGTTGTCTTGAGCGGCCAATGCTAACTCCCTTGAAATATTTTCGGCGAAAGCTCGTTCGCCTGAGTGGGAACTTGAGCCAATTGCCTGTACTAAATACTTAATAGCTAAATCTATTCTACGTTGAGGTGATACATCTACAGCGGAGCTGTAACTGATCCCACCCATAGCGATACGTGTTACTTCTTCTCTAGGTGCGGAATTGCAAATCGCGTCAATTAAAACTTGGATGGGATTCTCTCCTGTGTTTAGCTCTAGCAACGTAAATGCATTTTCTACACTTCTTAAAAGTTTACTTTTCTTTCCTGAATTATAAGAACTTTTATGTCCTTTAATTTTACTGCCAATAAATCCAGGTGCTAATAATCTATTTACAAAACGTTCGATGATAGATATTTTAGATGTTTTCCAAAATCGTTTGTGTTCGTGTCTTCCTGCTGTATGAGGAATTATAACTGGTTTTAAATTGATATAGTTTTCCAATGTCCAATCTTGAACTTGAATGTTATCATACGACCATTTATTAAAAAGTTTAATATCTGTCTTTGCTTTACTCATATTACAACACCTATCTCATTGGCTTCTCTTTCTTGCCTGTTATTAGTGCTTGTAAACTTACGCCATTAACTTTCACTACACGCCATCGCACACCCGGAAGATCTCCTACTGCACGACCTTTTGCACCACCAATTCCTTCCACAACTACCCTATCGTGTTCTTCAATGAAGTTAAGAGCACCATCTCCAGGGAGAAAAGCCGTTATACCTTTACCATTCTTTTTAAGTTGAACACGCACACACTTCCGAATGGCAGAATTGGGTTGTTTGCTTTCTCTTCCAACTTTTTGAAGTACAATCCCTAATGCTTGTGGAGCACCTTCCATCGGATCTACTCTTTGTTTTAATTTAAGTTTCTTCCTTTTATATTTAGTCTTACTCCATCGTAGCTTCTTTCGGTTATTTCTTAACTTTCTTGCCGCATAGAGTCCTTTAGGTTTAGCCATGAAGATTCAATTTTTATTTTATTTAAAATATATCTTGGTGAGATATACCTTAATATCTTCCTTAGAACTTAAAATTTTTGAATTTGGAAAATTAAATAGTTAATTTTTTGTGTTAATTATAACATTATCAACCTCAAAATGACGTAAAACCAGATCTTTTATCTTTCTTATCATGGAACCCTCTTTACCAATAGCTTTTCCACGATCTTGAGGCCTTACGGAAATAATCACAGTTTTCTTTTCGTTTCTACTTTCTTTAATTTCTATGTTTTGAAGTTGAATTGAATTCTTTGTAGTATTTAAGATAAACTGAATAAATTGCCCAAGGTTTTCTGACCAAGGGATTACATCAATTTTCTTTTGAAGCTTGTTCATAAGATCCTTAACATGTTCTCCGGCTTTACCGATAGCTTTTCCTACATCTTCTTTTTTCACTAAGAATATAATTATCTCTGTATCATTTTCTGGAGATTGAAATATAAAGCAGTCTTTTATAATAGCACCAGATATATTATTAAAAAGTGATATTAATTCCATCGATTGTCTGTCAATTTTGATATTTTTTCGTAACATACTTCTTGGTTCAACTTAGTTATTAATTATTTTTAGTTTTTAAAGTCATTAAGTCAGAATCTCCAAAATCGTTTATTCCAATGACAGAGATCATATAAGGTTTGCCCATTGCTAAGCCTAGATCCCACGAAGACCCTTTATATTTGTGTATAAATATATTATTGTCAATAAGAGAGTTGTAATATCTTAGCTGAGTTTCTAATTCATCGGGACAGTTATTAGCGATAATAATCATCTTAAATGGATTTTGTCTAATTTGCCTTAGGACTTGGGTTTTACCATATATCATTTTACCTGTTTTATAAGCAACTTTAATATTAGTATCAACATCAAATTCCTTTACTTTTTTCCGAGATAGATCGATTGACTCGCTTAACTTTTTACTTTTCCTTGCCATCATCTTAACCAATTGAATCTAATTTATTTCAAAAATAACTGATTATAAAAATACACATTAATATAAAATTTTATCGCTTGTTCTCCTATTTCTTACTATTAAGGATTTTTAAATTAGTATCTAAATCACTTTGATTTATACTTCTTAATGTGAAGCTAAATAATGTACTATCGTTACTTTCTTAATTGTTCTAATATCTTTAAGTTAGCATCTAAATCGAATTGCACATTTACGCGACCTGTCCCCATTGGAACCACTTGTCCAATTATAACATTTTCGGGTATTCCTAATAAGCGTTCCTCTTCACCATAAAGCCCAGCATCTAATAATTGATTGACAGTTACTTCGAAGGCTGCTCTAGCAAAAACGCTTGATTTCGATCCTGAAATTCCGTGTCTACCAATGGATTGAATTGAGCCTTCCACACACATTAAATCAGACAAGATGATTAAATGTCTTTGATCAACATCAAGTCCTTGTTGTTCTAATACTTTTTGAGATTCTTTAATTATCATATTTCTCGCAGCTTCGATGCCATATAGTTTTTCAATTTCGTGAATATGGTTTGAAACCGTTCGAGTGGTATCAACTCCTTCAATTTGAACAACTCCATGCATATTTGTTCCTTCAGTTTTAATAACCCATTCCTTTTTATCGTCAGTTGGGGTTAATAATCCTCTTTTAATCCCTCGTACGCCTTTTACAACTTTTTTAAGGATTTTTTCTCTTAATTTCTGTAGACTTTGAAGATCTTCAATTTGAGGATCGATAATTATAGAATTTCCTTCCCGTTTGATTGTCCCTTTTTTCTTGTATCTCTTTAAAATTTCTGGAATAATTTCGATATCAATTCCCTTTTTTTCGCAAATATCGGGAATTAAATTGATTATAATGTTCCAATTAACAAAATCCAAATCTACATCATGAGTAATTTGCTCTATACGAATTTGTTCAATTCTCCTATGAACTTCAATAGCTTTTTCTTCGCTTTGATTGTAAGGTTCTTCTAAATATATCGTTTGCTGAGGTGTGCTAGGGAATCGTCGAGCATCAACAATCTCTATGAGTCTGGGAAGTCCTTGAGTTACGGAGAATTCTTCTACTCCTGCATAGTGAAAGGTTCTTAAAGTCATTTGAGTTCCAGGTTCTCCAATGCTTTGAGCAGCAACCGTTCCTACAGGTTCGTTCGTTTCAACAACAGCATTATTAAAATTAATATAGATTTTATTTAAGAGATATTCCAATTGTTCTTCTTCTAAATCTTCATCTTTAACGCGATTTCTTATTCTCTTGATAAGATCATCAGGAATACCGTCTTCTCTTAATTCTTTTAAGTTATCTTCTAATATTTGTTGTGTTACTTTTCCCATTTTCTATACCCTTTAAAATTTTAATAATTCATTTCAATTTTTCTTCTTTCCATTCAAGATATCCTTTTGTGAGTTTTCCTCGCCATTCGGCGTTCTTTCCAGTCTCTTTGTTGAATAATTCCCTTAAGGCTTCTTCGTTTAGAGCTTGGTCAATTTCTTCTTTTTTAGGTTTTTTTGTAGGTTCTTGTTTTACTGATTCTTTTTTTGCAGGTTTCTTTGCTGTGGGTTTTTTAGTTGTGGGTTTTTGTTTTGGAGTTTTTTTAATTTCTTCCCTAATTTCATTTAAATCAAGTGCTTTAGCCTTAAGTAATAAAACTTCAAGATTTACGGCATCAGAATGATCCGTATGCATTGGGTCTATACCATCATCCCCGTAGCGAAATTGAATAATATTTTTATCGCTATTTCTAACTGTTCCATCATTTTCTATTATCATATCTTGTAAAGCGTTTACTAATCGTCTCTGCATGTATCCACTAGTTGATGTACGAACTGCTGTGTCTACGAGCCCTTCTCTACCACCCATAGCATGAAAAAAGAATTCCTCAGGATTTAAACCCTTTCGGTAAGAACTCTCAACAAATCCACGAGCTTGAGGAGTTAAATCGTTTACTTTGAAATGTGGAAGTGTTCTTGAATTATAACCTCTGTTTATTCTTTCACCTCTTATCGCCTGTTGACCAACTACAGCAGACATCTGACCTAGATTTAAAATATTACCTCTTGCTCCGGACTTAGTCATTATTACCGAGTGAGCTTCATCCCCTATATGGTGTGCAGCAGTTTCCTCAGCCATTTTACGGGCTTCTGCTAGCAATTGACGAATTCTTAATTCAAGTGTTTCGCGCATTGATCGCCCAGGGGCTCTTTTTAAAACTGAAGTATCATTTTCATTAAAAGCTTTAATTAATTTATCAGCTTCATCGTCGGCGTTTTTCAGTATCTGTTGTATCTTGTCATAAGCTTCTCCATAAACATAAACTTCATCCAAACCCATTGTCATTCCATTTTGACGAATTACATACAATAACATTTTCGTTGAATTATCTAAAAATTGTCTTCCAAGAGCGTTTCCATGATCTTTTATTATTCTTTGTAAAATACTATTAGATTGCATTGGTCCAAATGAGTTTTCGTCAATTGTTCCAGTTATTAGTACACCATTTTTAATTACAACATATGCATCATATTCACAATCTTCTTCCTTGCATACTTCACATTTCTTACAAAATTTAGATTTTACCTTAATATTCAGATCATCCGGAAAAAGAGTGCTAAAAATTTGTTTTCCTGAATAATAGGGTTCAGGATCAGTTTTTACAGGAACTATATTGTCTAAACTAAAATTAGGTTTAGAAGTGAAAACATCCCCCAAATATAATAACTTTAAGGAATCCTTTCTATTATATAATGATTCCTTACTTGTAAATTGAAAAACTGAAGAAATAAAATCTTGAATTCCTCCAAGAATTGGACCTCCAAATCTCGGAGATAAAATATGTTCTTGAACTTTAAGAAGTAATTCGGCTTCAGTTCGAGCTTCTTCACTTTGTGGGACATGCAAATTCATTTCGTCACCGTCAAAATCAGCGTTGTAAGGAGGACAAACCGTTAAATTCAATCTGAAGGTTCTACCATCCATAATTTTAACTTCATGTGCCATAATCGACATTCTATGAAGGGATGGTTGTCGATTAAATAAAACTAAATCACCATTGGCTAAGTGCCGCTCAACAGTATATCCCGGAGCAAGCATTTCAGATATTATTTGGCGATTCTTAACGTAACGTAAGTCAATTCTTCTTCGATCGTTTCGTATAATGTAATTAGCTCCAGGATGATTAAATGGGCCGTTTAAAACCAGCTGTTTCATCTCTTCAATATTCCAATCGTTAATATTTGTTGGAATAGTAAGGATTTTTGCGATTTCAATAGGTACACCAACTTCATTAATACTAATAAAGGGATTTGGTGAAATTACAGATCGCGCCGAAAAGTCAACCCTTTTCCCACTTAAATTACTTCTAAACCTACCCTCTTTCCCTTTTAATCTTTGCGTTAGTGTTCTTAGCGCTCTTCCTGAACGATGGCGTGCTGGAGGAATTCCGGATACTTGATTATCAAAATAAGTAGTTATATGATATTGTAGTAATTCCCATAAATCTTCAACTATTAAGTGAGGAGCACCAGCATCAATATTTTCTCTTAATCTTTGATTTATACGGATAACATCTACTAGTTTATGAGTTAAATCGTCTTCTGATCTAATTCCACTGTCTAATGTAATAGAGGGTCTTGCACATACCGGTGGAATTGGTAACACAGTAAAAATCACCCATTCAAGTCTAGCATTTTCAGGAGATACTCCAAGAATTCTAAGATCATTATCAGTCATTTTTATAAGGCGTTCTAAAATCTCGATTGGTGTGATTCTCCTAGACCCTTTAGCTTCCTCCTCTTCATAAAAAGTAGTAGGCTTTTCGATTACAATTTTCTTCTTTTTAGCTCCACAATATGGACACAGTTTACTTTTTCTTGCGCGTTTAAAGACAATTTTGGTCGCATCTTCATCCCCCTCGTAAAAAATTTTTTGGTGTTTTAATTGTTCCTGTCTGAAATTATCCATTTCTTCTTCTGTTAGCATCAATCTTGAGCATTCGGGGCAGATACTTCTTAGAACTTTTAAGACTTTTTTCGCGTATCCTACATGAATAACCGGGCGAGCTAATTCTATATGACCAAAATGACCCATACAATTACTTACAAGATTTCCACATGTTTGGCATCTCTGGCCAGGCTCAATAGTCCCTAATCGTTGATCCATAAGTCCACTTGGGATTGGTAGACCATCCTCATCATAAGTATCTGCTGTAATTATCCTAGCAGCAGACATTTTTCTTATCTCGTCCGGACTAAGTAGTCCGAATTTGATTTTCTCAATTAATTTGGTACGACTAAAAGAATAACTCATAAACCTAAAACAACCTCAATAATTAAACTAAAAGGATAAAGTGATAAAGAATAAGTTAACAAGTTCTGCACTATAAGGAGAATAAACAAGCAAATATTAAAAATTTTTCGGATTAGGCATTTTTTTATCTTTTCTTTTATTACCTTATATCAAATAGTATAATTAATTGATCTATTTACTCATTTAAAGATGAAGATTAAAAACTTGGTTAGAAATAAATTAGTGCTTTTTTGCACTCAAATATTGTTGTTAATAATCTTTGTCGTGATTTTTAACTATGAGTTTCAAATTGAATTTGATTTGAGCAGTGACCCTAGAGCAAGTGAACAACAAATAATCATTCAATTTTTAGCAAATCTTGTCATGTATGAAAATAGTATTGGTTTTGTATATATCTACATAACTTGGATTTTGGCTTCTTTTATCCCAATTCTTATTTTTAAAGATTTTAAGAAAGCTTATTCTATGAATTTAACCACATTTTTTTTTCCTAACTTCTTTTTTTATGTATTTTATTGGCGATATTCAGAAACATATTTTACTGCTCTGTTCCCGAACTTTATTATTAGAACTATTATATTAGGGATGACAATAATTATAGTTTCAATTGCATTTTCATTAATTTTTAAAATCATCATAAGTTTTAGAAAAAGTACAAAAACAGATAATTTAGAGCAGATTGAATCTCTCAACAAAATACAATGTCCTAAATGCGGGACTCAATTCAATTCAATTCCTAAATACTGTTTTAATTGTAATAGCTTATTAACAAATGATTTAGGGGAGAATATTGGAAAACCGAAATGAAGTTATCTCTTTTGAAAGACTGTTTAAACCTAAAACAGTTTTAATATATAAGGCACAACCAAAAATTTCCTTTTTCATTGAAGGTTTTCTTAGGCAGGGATTTAATATAGATAAACTCTATTTAATCTCCTCTAAGGAAGATAAGCTCTCAGGTATAAAATGTTATGAATCAATTGAAGATGTTCCTATTGACACCATTGATCTTTTAATCTTATCAGTTAGAAGGGATATCTTAGTTGCTAGCTTAACAGAAATTTTATCTAAAAAAAAAATTAGTTTCATTCATATTTTTACGGCGGGTACTGGAGAATTTGATGATGAAGGGATTAAAATTGAAGGGAGAATTAAAGAAATTCTAGAGAATTATCCGAGTACTAGAAGTATTGGACCAAATTGTATGGGATTATATTGTCCTCAAGGCAAGATCGCGTATTATTCATCCTTTCCTCTTGAAAGCGGGGATATAGCATTAATTTTTCAATCTGGAGATTTACATTCCAAAGCTATTAAATTTGGTTCTCGAAGGTATAATCTAAGATTTTCGAAAGGAGTAAGCATAGGTAATTGTATCGATATACAAATTTCTGAACTCTTAGAATATTTTAACCAAGATGTTGAAACTGACATTATTTGCGTTTATTTTGAGGGTTTGCCTGTTTTATATAAAAATGAGGGTAAGAGACTTTTAAGGATATTAAAATCTATGAAAAAACCTGTACTTTTCATGAGAGGAGGTAAGACCGAGAGAGGCCAAAAAGCAGTTTTAACTCACACAGGATCACTAGCATCGAAAGATTCTATTTGGAAAGCAATATTTAACCAAACACCTATAATTGAGGTTCCACCTTCATTAGATGAACTAATCGATTATATGTATATTTTTTCTAAACACATCCAAAGGTTCAAAGCCTTAGATAAGATCGTAACATACCCAACAAACAAAAATGCGTTAGTAATTTTATGGTCTGGAGGATTTGGAATATTAGCAACAGATATTTTGACTGAATTAGGTCTTAATCTACCACTTTTTGAGGGTAAGAAATTAGAAAAATTAAACGAAATATATCCTATTAAAATCGGAAGTTTAGCCAACCCTTTAGATGTGCCCTGGATAGTCTCTAGTGATGTCTATTTAAGAGTATCCAAGGCAGCAATAGATGGTGATATCGATTTTGTAATGATAGTAACTGATGCTTGGAAAGATTTAGAAGAGACGAGGTTCAAGAATTATTACAACAACTTACTTGGTATTAAATCTCATGTAGAATCTTTAGATAGAACCTTCGTTATTATACTTCCTTACTATCCAAGTGAATCAAGAAAAAATTTCCACGCTAAGCTCATTAATGATGGATTTCTTGTATATCCCTCAATAGAACGTGCTGCTAAATCCTTTTTAAAGCTATACGAATATGGAAAAAAGAGGAATCTAATTGTATGACAGGAGAGATGATCGCAGTTTTAGCGGTTTTGACTTTTGTGATCTCAAATGTGCTCTTCCGAAAAACAGAGGGTCATGCTAGTCCTTCGTTCATTAATTTTTTTCGTACCGGAATTGGAAGCTTGACTTTTATTTTCCTTGCTGTAATTCTAGGCATTATTACATACATTTTCTTTTTACCGTGGTATCTTTGGATCATGCTATTTCTAAGTTTTCTTTTTGGACAAGTAATTGGAGATACAGCGTACTTCAAAGCACAGAAGGAGCTTGGTACTACAATAGCACTAGCAATTTCCATGACATTCCCCCTATTTACGTTTATTCTGTCGTTAATTTTTCTCAACCGAACTTTTGACTATAAAATCATAATTTCAATTGTCCTTATAGGCGCCGGTATTATTATTATAGGAAAAACAAAGGAAAACGCTGTAAATTATAGTATCAATTCAATAGATTCGAATAACCATCTTCATAAATTGTATTCTTATCCCTCTTTTAAGTCTATTGGATTTGCTTTAATAGCATCTCTTGGATGGGCTATTGGTCTTGTTATTATCGATTATAGTACAAAGCAAATTGATCAAATTTTAATTAAGGAAGGAATTAGTTCCATTATTAGTAATGTGATACGCTTTCCTTTTGCATTATTAATCTTAACATTAATGGTTTGGAGAGAAAAAAGAATTGCGGATATTTCCCAAGATCTTCACTCATTTAGAAAACCTTCTCAAACTTGGTTAATATTACTTATCGCTTCTATTATAGGTACTTCTTTAGGAGCCTATTTGTACACTGAAGCGGCTCGTACAGCCGGAGGCATTGTAATGTCGCTATTGGCGAGTGCAAGTCCGTTATTTTCGCTCCCATTAACTTATTGGGTTAATAAAGAGAGAATAACTAAATATGGATTTTTGGGAGTATTATCTACGATAATAGGTGTAATTATAATTCTTATATAATTAATCACTCATAATATTGCTCAAATAGCTTTAATTCATCCGAGATGCTCTTTAATTTAGTTAATTCCTCATTTGTAGGAGAATTAATATCGTAATTATCATAGAGAGTTAAGTTTAGATTTTTTCTAACTTCTCTTTCTATTTTATTTATTTTTTGTTTAGTCGCAAAGTATTTTATAGCTTTAAATTTTAATTTTGTCAATTTATTTGACCACTCTTTGGTAAATTCACCTTCCTGGATTTCTTTCAGTATCTCTTTCATTATAGGTTTTAAAGGTAATTTCCTATATCGAATACCCCGACTCATAGCTCCATATTGACTGGTTTGGGAGTGAAAGTCGACCTGTTTAATTAAGCCGATATCAGCCATTTTTTTATATGTATAGGACATCTCATTACTCATGTACATCTCAATTAGAGCTGCTTCTGGAGGATATCCCGCTTCGATAAGAGTATAAATTGCAGAAAGTAGTACCCTTCCAAAGGCAGGTCCAAAAGCTTGTTCGTTAAATAAATCTAATTCCGCTTCCTGTTTGAACGAAAGCATAATTGCCTCTTTTTTTAAGGCCCCGATGCCTTTAGCTAACGCGAGTAATATTTCTTGTGCATTTCCCGTATAATTTTGATCGACACCAATGAAACTAAAAAAGCCGTTACCATTTAAGAAATTCTCTCTCACACCAACTCCAATCATCCTTGGAGCTAACAGCAAAACATCTATGTTATTTGGTGGTGAAATCAGTTTAAATCCTATGTTATATCCACTAGCAAATACGATCGAAGAACTGGGTTTAAGATAGTCTCTAATTTCTTCTTCAAAAATGGTTTTCATCACTTCATCAGGAATTAAAAGAAAAACAATATCAGATTTCGAAACTGCTTCTTTTATAGGATAAACTGGGAAATGATCTTCTTCTGCTATCTTTTTATAATTATCCTTAATGTTGCCTACTACCACTTTAAGCCCAGAATCTCGTAAATTTAAAGCCTGTGCTCTCCCTTGGTTACCATACCCGATAATAGAAATTATCTTAGCTTTCAAGAGATTTATATTACCATCTGCTTCATGAAATATTTCTACCATTTTCCTAATCCTCTCAATTTTTGAATTTACACCTAGATTAAAATGTTTTAAACACCGTTTAAATCTGCAAATAATTCCTAAAGAATCTTATCGTATTTAAAGCTATGAGTGTCTAAGATCTTCTTAGTCATTTCTACAAAGATTTCTCTTACATTGCGGTTTTTCTTGGCAGAAGACTTAAAAAATTCTACTTCATTGTGTTTTTTTCTAAAATTTTCTATGACTAACTCGTCTACTTTCTCTAACTTTTTTACTAAATCACTTTTGCATCCGATTAATAACTTTGGAGTGTTGATTTGATCGTGTTTAAAAAGATGCTCGTACCACCAATCTAAACCAAGTAATGTGCTGTTTAGGTTAGGTTTGAAAAGGCTAAAAACCATAAAGATGCCATTTGCACCATGGATATAATAGTTAAACATTTGTTTGAACTGTTCTTGGCCACCAAAATCCCAAATAGAGAGTCTTATAAAGGTTTCCTCCCCATCAACAAGAATAGGAAGGTCATAAGTATAAAAATCTATTCCTATGGTGAGTCTAGTATTTGCATCGAAAGTATCAAAGCACAATCTCCTTGCAATACAAGTCTTTCCTACTCCTCCTTGACCAAGAAGACATATTTTAAAAATATAGTAAGGTTGTTCATCACGCTCAAATGACATTAATATTCAACTACTATTTATATTACTTTAAAAATTATTACTTTCTAGAAATAAACAATTCAATCGGTTTTAAATCTTTATGTCAACTAGCGAAATTTATATTTTAGATATGAAATATTAGGAATTATGGATGAAAAAAATATATTCCCAGACTATGAACCAAAAAAAGATCCAGATACTATCAAGGACTACTTAAGAAGACCTACCAAAGTACATGATATCCTAGGAGAAATCGGAGACCCTCACATAAGTAAGTTCAACAATATTTTAGCCCTATTCAATAAATACGAGAAAAAAGCAAAAAAAAATGTGGGTAAGATTGAGAAAGGGAATGTCGCAATCGGTGCCAATTCAGACCAGTATTATCCATCAGAAGAGGAATTATTAGTTTCGGAATTAGGAAAAATGATTGTACAAATAACAGAATCATATTCCAAGCAACAATTTAAGACTTTAAAATTAAGATATAATATAAAACCTCAAAAAATCCGTTTTTTTGAAATTACGTTTAGACATGTAGATGTTATGGGATCGGGACGCTTTTTTTACGCTGAAAAAGCTTCGAAGGAAACGATAATTGAATTTTAAGATAATGGAAAGGATTCAAGATCTTGAGTTTTGCTTATGAATAATGATGAGAAGCTAGAAGATATAAAAAATTCAATAGAAAGAATTTGGAAAATTAGAGAATATATTCAAGAACTTGAGGATATAAAAGAAGGCATTATATATTTCTTACTGTCTCGCAAGAAATTGGATGAAGTTACTAAAAAACTTTGGATTTCAGATGTAAAGGACTTCTACTATAATATTGTATCTGCTTGGGAGATGTTAAATAGTGCTTCAAAAGGTAATTTAAGATATTTAGAGAATTCTAAAAACTTTTTACACGCTGCAAGAGGTCAATTAGCGAAATCAATAAGCGAATTAAAATTTTATAAAGAAGAATTAGTATCTAATCTTATAAAAGAAGTTGAAATTAACTTTGAAGAATGCTGGAACGCTTTTCATTTTGAATTTGAAGTTTTAAAACCAATTAAGAAAGGAATTAAGACAAATACAAAGATTATTAAAGTAACTGATACAGAATATTATTTACCCTGTTCTGTATGTGGTAGAAAAGCTGTCGAATATAAAATAGGCTATGACCGTTTCGATGAACTCGAATCGCTTGTTTACAGTGGTATTACTCATAGCAGGTCCTTAAGCAAAGCTCTCGCAAATGAGCTATTTAAAATTTTGAAAGCGGAAGATCTTTTAGGAATTCATCAATTTATGCAAAAATATCATTCTTTCGAAGGATTAGACGCATATTGTCCT
>JBHLLM010000009.1:0-18815 GCA_048885575.1 Candidatus Hermodarchaeota archaeon | reverse complement strand
AGAAACTCCAGAATTTTTAATAAAACTCGCTAAAAAAACGGGTGCGATCATAGTTGCTGGATTTGTTGAAAAAGATAGTGATCGAATCTTTAACTCTTCTTTAATAGTATCTGGTAAAGAGGTTCTTGGTACCTACAGAAAAATCCATCTTTACTACAAGGAAAAATTATGGTTTTCACCAGGAGATAAGCCTTTAGCAATCTACGAAGTAAAAAACGTTAAGATTGGAGTTATGATCTGTTTCGATTGGTTTTTCCCTGAAATAATTCGGAGCCTTACTCTCCTTGGAGCAGAAATTATTGCTCACCCTTCTAATTTAGTGCTTCCGTATTGTCAGAGAGCAATGACAACTCATTGCTTAATTAATCACGTTTTTGCGATAACATCGAATCGAATTGGAAAGGAAGTCAGAGGAGAGGATAATTTTACTTTTACGGGAGGAAGCCAAATTACATCTTATAACGGTGAAGTACTTTCTTCCGCTCCAAAAGATGATGTCTTTATTGATTTTATTGATATAGATGTAAGAAAGGCAAGAGATAAAAAACTTAACTTATTTAATGATGTAATCAAAGATAGAAGAACTGAGTTCTATTTATGAAAGCGGCTGTATATGATGGTCAAGATATATCAATTAAGGAAGTAGCAATACCAGAACTACATGAATCTCAGGTTTTAATTCAAGTAAAGGCATCAGGTATATGTGGAACTGATATAGCTATAGTAAAAGGGAATTTGCCAACGCCAACTCCGCTCATTTTAGGTCACGAGTTTGCAGGTGAAGTTATAGAAGTCGGTAAGAAAGTTAACTCAAACTGGGAAGGTAAACCCGTCACATCCGAAATTAATAGCAACATTGATTTCAGCTGTTATTACTGCCAACGAAAAATGTTTTCACAATGCATATCACGTAAAGCCTTAGGTATAGATATTGATGGCTCGTTTGCAGAATACATAGTTGTTGAGCCATATTTACTTCACGAACTACCGAGTAAGATTTCTTACAAGGAAGCAACATTTATAGAACCTTTAGCAGCAGCTTATCAAACATTCGAAATGATGCCATTAGAAGATGATGATAAAGTTATCGCTATCTATGGGCTTGGAAAATTAGGTTTATTACTGACCCAAGTCGCCTTAGTTAAAGGATTGGATGTAATAGCGGTTGATGGTTCAGATAAAAAACTTTCTATTGCTAAAAAATACGGTGCAAAGCAACTAATTAACCGTTTTGAGGTAGAAAATATAAGTGATGAAATCAAAGGTTTAACTGATAATCTTGGAGCAGATATTGTCGTAGATACTACAGGTAATCCAGAAGCTCTTATAGATATCGTTGCTTCGTGTAAAACACGAGGTAAAATCCACATTAAAAGTACTCATGGATTAAGAACTCCAATTAATCTTACTGATATAGTAGTTCGAGAAATCACAGTTTACAGTAGTAGATGTGGTCCATTTGGCAAAGCAATTGACGGATTAAGCTCTGGAGATATTGAAGTTAAAAATTTAATTTCCAGAACATATGATTTAAAAAATATTAGAGAAGCATTTGCTGCTTATGATGAAAATCCAGATTTTATAAAAGCAGTCATCATAATCTAGTAAACAATACCTCTTTTTCTAAAAATCTAACGATCTTTTTACAAGTTTTCATGTGAGATTGTTTATTTGGATAAAAAATTTCAGGTCTCGGGCATTCTTGGTCTAAAACACATGCTTTTTTATCGGAATCGTATATTAAAGGATAAAAACGACATCCTTGTGGTCTTACTGCATAAATTTTACATAATTTAGTTTTTAAATTAAAAAACACGCAATTTCCATCTAAATTTTTTAATTGAAACAATCCGTTTGTTGTTTTTTTTACAAAATCGTTTATTCGCAAGTTCTTGGGATCATTATTTTTAATACGGTCAATATCCCGAGCAGAAAGAATCATTTCTGTTTCATGGCAACAATTACCACAATCTGCACATTTATTTTTCATAGTTGATTTGGCTTTTTTACTATAATTCGTTCTTAAAAAAGGAAAAAACAAATTTTTTAAACTATAAAAGTAATCTTTTATCTTAATTATAGTTTAATCGGGTATAAATTTTTGATTTGATCAATAATGAGTGTTGAGGGTAGAACAGAGGATTCTAATGAAGCTGAAGACTCTGAGGATTCTGAAGAAGAACCGGTTAGAGAAGAAGTAAGAATGCAATACACTCTGTATATGTTCTTATTTTTTATTATTTACTATTTATCGTGGATTGGACCAAGCTTTATCTTCATGTCGTATTTCATGATGGTTTTCCGTGAGTATTTTTTAGAAGCACCCAATTTTATAGCTATATTTACAGAAATGGATTCACTAATAGCTTTACTTTTAATGCCCGGTATTATAATCGCTTGTTATTTAGTGCGTCTTCTTTTCATAGGGATTCCTACAAAGATAATATGGGCGATCACTGAAAAGATCTCGCCATCTAGAAACGGAATAATCCCAAGAAACATAAGATCTAAAGCAGCGGACTACTATCACATACGTTCGTTTATCATTAAATACGGCAAGAATATTTTCACAAAAGGAGTGTTACCATGGCTTTCCAATTGGTTCTATAATTTTGTAGGCTCTAATAAGATTGGAAAAGCTACGACAATCGAAGAATCGCTAGTTAACGATAAATTTATAACCGTAGGGGATAATTGTTATATCGGAGTAAATTCAAGCCTTGCGACCCATGTTGTGGAAGGAATCTTTGGTAATATTTCGTATTTTGAAGTAAAGCTTAAAGACAATGTTACCTTTGCTGCTATGAACCAAATTGGTCCGGGTTCTGAAGTATATGAGAATAGTTTTTTATTACCCTTAGCCTCAGCTCAAAAACATATTGTAATAGGGAAGGAAGGAGAGAAAAATTTCGGCTACTATTTTGGATTACCGGCGCGGAAAATATTCAAAAAAAAATTAAAAGAGTATATAGGATTAGGTCCTGAAGAACTAGAGATTAACGAGAACATAGAAGATTATATTCCGCAGAAAAAAACGAAAAAATCAAAAGAAAAAGATATTAAAAATAATGAGGAGGAAAATATTAACAATACCGATACTATTAAAGAAATCGATGCGGAAAATCAAAAAAAAGAAGAAGCTATTGACATCAATAATTTAACCAAAGAAGATTTAACAGTTGATTTTACAACTAGTAGTGCGATTAGTAGAGTTAATATAAAGTTTTTAGCTGTTTACATACCAATTTTTTGGTTGAGCGGTTTGATGGCAGCAATATTTTGGTATGAATACACTAGATTTTTTGGACTTTCTACCATCTTGTTTCTTCCTTTGGCCTTATTCTGTATGATCTACATATTTATCTTTGGAGTACTATTTTTTAGCAAAATGTTGTTGATCTTTGTCAATTTATTACACAAACCTCGAGAAGGAGTGTTTTTAGCCGAGATCGGTGATACAGACTACGAGTTTTGGATGATGCGAACGGAATTAAAAAAGATAGCTCTTTGGTTTCTCAGGAACTCACCATTACCCTGGTTAGATGTAATAGCATTTAGAGGGTTTGGAATACGCATGGATTTTTCAAGCCATTTAAATGATGCGTGGTGTGATGCTGAATTTGTAGACTTTGGGAGAAATGTATTAGTCGGACAGGGGGCTACAGTTATGTCCTCAATGGTAGTTGGGAAATATTTGATAATTAAGAGAGTTATATTTGAAGATTATGTTTTAGTTGGTGGGCAAACCACTATCGCTCCTGGGACGATAATTAAGCGTGATGGATTTATTGGTGCTCTGAGTACTACCACTTACGATCAAATCCTCCAACCTAAATGGATATATTTCGGAATCCCAGCGATTAAGCTAAAAGAGAATAAGTATGCCGCAATAAGAAGAGATCTCATTACAAGACGTAGCGTTGATGATGAGACGAAAATTGAAGCAACAACTCATGTTAATATCGACGAGGATAAAAAACCTTTAGTAAAAACAGAAGTCAAGGAGGATAAAAATGTCAGTTCCTAATAGTTTACGTATTGGACCTCTAATCCCAACTCTCTTACTGAAGAAAAGATATTTGATATTTTATTTCATAATCGTATGGTTCAGTTTTATTCCAGTTTTTCTAGAGCTATGGGTTTATTGGCAATTTCTGTGGAATTATATCAGACCTATTCACTTCTACACATTCCTTCCTTTGTTATTTATTCCCATGTATGTAACGCTTGTCTTTAGCGCAATTTTTCTCGCAAAAATTTTTCATTGGATTGTAAATGCGATCCATAAGCCCAGAACCGGGATATTTATAAGACACCCAAGCGACAAAGATTACCGCTATTGGTGTATTCGTAATGTAATTAAGAGGTGGCCTTTTTGGCTAAGTCATAGATTTCCTTTTCCTTTTTTGAATAATATCTGTTTTAAAGTATTTGGTGTTAAAACCAAATTTACTAATTCACTTTTTGAAGGCTGGGTGGATACTGAGTTCATAGAGTTTGGTTCTAACGTCGTTGTAGGTCAAGGAACAATCGTGCAGTCCTCAATGATAATCGGAAATCTTCTTATCATAAAGAAAACAATAATTGAGGACGATGTGAGAATTGGTTCTCACGCAATTGTAATGCCCGGAACACATATTAAAAAAAGGAGTGTACTAGCAAGTAATTCAGTCACCACAGTAGACCAACAACTCGATGAAGAATATATATATGTCGGAGTTCCGGCAAAAGAGTTGAAGAGAAATTACTTTTTTGAGGATGGTTTACAAGATAAACTTGGTCAAGTTGAAGATGTGGAAGCGTTAAGAGAAAAATACGAAAAAATGTATCTAAAGCGTAAGGATGAAAAAGAATCTTTTAGAGAAAGAAGAGAAAAGAAGAAAAAAACAAAAGCACGGGAACAATATTTGTATGGGCTCAAAACAGAAGAAGATGAGGAGGACGATGTATTTGACGATACTTTTACCATTTAAAAATGCAAAATAAATAAAAAAAATTATTGATTTAAGTATTATTTTTTTTCTTCTCTAAGATAAAAGAAGATATTGATGACCAATAATAGTATAATTACTATAGTGTCTAGCCAATGAAAGATGAGATTAGTTGCTGAGCGTGTTAGATATATGTTAGAGGTAATATTGACAACAGCGAATATGATTAGTAATACAACTGCGAAATGAAACAGGATTTTAATTTTATCCCAATCGTCTTTAATTATTCCAAGCAAAATTGTGATTCCAATTGCTATTAAAGCTCCTCCAAAAAGACGCCAGAAGTGAGGATCGAAATAGGGGGCATCGTTAAGAGCCCTAAGCCCCTCGGGAAAGATTGCATACATTATCCCATAAACAAAACCAACGATCATATTAATAATTAACACTATTTTCATTTCTTTTGAGAACTCTGCCATGATTTATACACTTTTACTTACATTTTATTATAAAATTCTGAGAAATTATCACGAATTATAGGTATAATGTTTATTTAAATTTTGACAAAAGTGTAGATTATAGTACGAACTAAACTAAGTGAGTTTTTTAAAACAGAAAAGCTTTAGATGGTTATTTTATTTGAGTATTAAATACAATCTATACATTATACCATAGAGCAATGCGACAATCAAGTTGATAATCAATACAATTTTCATTTCTAATGATGATTTGGTACCATATATAGTGTTTATCTTCGCAGTTCTATGGTAGTCCCGATCTTTCGTGGTAATATTCAAACATAAGTATATTTAGCTAAACCAGAAATCAGAGATTTTGAGTTTTTCACTGATGCTGTAATAGAATCAAAAAAATAAAAAAAAAGAATTTTATGTTTTAATTTTTACTCAATTTTCTGCTTTTTAATTATAATAATAATGATAATTCCTAATAGTGTCGTCAGAATAGTAATTAGGAGGAGCAGATTATATCCGGGAAGGGTGGGTTCTTTTTTTGGGGGGTCTTGTGGGGGGTATTGACAATCCCCATTATAGTTAAATTCGTTCCCTTGACAATTTTCTTCTACGATGCATTTTTGATTTCCCATTAATGAATTTCCTGAAACAGTGTTGTTATTGCTCGTGTGTAAATGTATCCCATATTTATTGGAATTCGCAGTGTTATTCGAAATAGTGTTGTTATGACTAGTTGTTAAGAAGATCCCATCACCAAAATATTGACTATTAGCGGTGTTTCCCGAAACATTGTTGTGGTGACTATTTAACAAATATATCCCATGCTGAATATTGGAATGTACATTGTTTCCAGTGATGGTGTTGTTATTACAATTATCCTCTAAAAATATCCCATGATAACCATTGTTATATACATCGTTTCCAGAAATGGCATTGTTAATGGAATAATCATCTAAATATATCCCATGATTAGAATTGCTATTTACAGTGTTTCCTGAAACGATGGTATTAGTGCTTTTTCTCAGGATAATACCTTTTGCCCATGTATTTTCGCCTACGGTGTTTCCAACGATCTTGTTGTTGTCGCTATCAGTTGTACTTATAGTTATAGCCTTGTTATTAATTATTTGGGAATTAGTAACAAAATGATTAGTAATAGACTCTAGTTTATTTCCGGAAATTTTGATGTTATTACTATAAAATAATCTTATGCTCCCCCCTAAACTGGCGGAATGAGCGATGTTTGCTGAAATGGTGGAATTATCACAATTAGTTAATTTTATCCCCGCATAATCGATACCAGCCATAAGATTACCTGAAACTGTGTTATTATTACTATCGTTTAAATCAATCCCCTCCTCACATTGATATATATTGTTTCCTGAAACTGTGATGTTATGGCTATCAGTGAAATATATCCCATCACAACCCTCTTCACTTTGTGTATATCCAATAGTATTTTCTAAAAGGGAACCACGAGTAACATTATTTAGTTTAATTCCTATATAGACATTATCGCATGTACAATTTTCAATTCTAAAGTACTGATTAGAATTTTCAATCAAAATGCAAGTTTCCGATATCTTGCCGTCTATTTCCAAATATTCTATAAGGTACGGCTCGGAATATGTGCCACTCCCCGTACATATCCCCAAAGCCTCTGCAGCAGACCAATTATTATTAATATGAATTCTTCCGGATACTTTGGAGAGTTCTAAATTAACATCATCTCCATATACCGGAGTTTTGTCGTTATTGCCTGTAATAAAACTCTGATTAATAATTTTTGGTAAAAAGCTAGAGAAGAAAATTCCTATTACAGCCAGAACTACCAACATTGTAAGCAATTTAGATTTTTTCATTATTTCTACCTCTTTTTTTTATTTCTAAATTTTTAAGAATCATCAAAATGATGATCACTAAGAAGTTAGGAGATAATTTCATAAATAGTTTCTATTGTAATAGTCTCATGGTAGTACCGAACTATTATGGTTATATTAAAATATAAATATAAATAGAATTACGATTTAATATTAAGTAAAACCCTTAATATTAAGATTTAAGCAAAATGTCAATAATAAACTATCCACCTCAAGAAGTTATTAATCCTTCAATGCTGGGAAAGAAGAATTATGAACATATCATTCTTTGGATGCTCTGTAATAACGAAGAATGCGAATGGTTTAGTTTTCTTCAGAATCCGCTTGAAATACCTACATCTACGCTAGCACGTCATCTTAATACATTGATAAGTGAAGGATATATAAATAAAATATCAAAAGGACATTATAAGATCACTACTGAGGGTAGGAGAAGATTTCATGACATATCTAAAACTAAAGAGAAAAAAAGAAAATTGAGTTTTCCTCCTAAGACAATTTTAAAAAGTAGAAATTATGACCACTGGATTCTGTGGATGGTGTACAATAATAATTATTGTAGGTGGTCAGATTTTTTGGAGGAACCACTTTCAATTAACCAATCATCTTTATCAAAAACAATTAGATTGATGATAAAGAACGGATTTATAAGAAAGGATATTGAGAATAAGGAATATAGAATCACTCAAACAGGTAAATCAGAGTACTCAAGGGTCCTAAAATATTATGATTTAGATTACCACATAATTTTGGAAGAAGAAAGCAAACGAATTGAAGAAATTTCTAAAAATACCATAAAATTTTTTAATAACTATAATGTTAAGGACGAACACACCCAGTTTAGATTTCTCAATAACGCTTTAAAAATGGATTATAATAGGGTTAAATCAGTATTGAAAAATGATGAAGATTTTTATAAAATATTACTTTTTCTTTCAATTAATCATCCTAGTCAATATCCAGATTACATCTCTTCTGAAGTTTTTTCTAAGAAGTATGGGATTAAGGAGAATACTCTCACATATTATATTGATGAAATTGTAGATCATACTGTGTATCCAATAAAATTCTTTAAACTAGTGTTATCACCAGAGATGCACTATTACTTTCAGGAAAATGAGAAACTAGAATCAATATTAAGAGCAATAACAAAGGAAAAAGTAACAGAATTTACATATCTAAATAAACTATTTACAAGATCATTAAGTTTTAACACGACTATAGAAGAGCTTTTAGAAGAAATTTGCACAATTTTATTCAATGAAGATTTAAAAGAATCTTTAAGAGAATTCATAACAGAATATATTAATTATTTAGCGTATAAGATCGCGGCAGTGAGTAAATTAAATGAAACTTATGATAAATTGGAGGGAATTATTTGGCAAAATATTGCTGATATTTTTCAACCAGAAGTTTCTGAAAAGATTAAACATCAATATGAGGTAGAACTAAAAAAAATTGAAAAAAATATCAACATAAGTCTAAATAAAATTGATTTATATTATTCAAAAATCAAAATATTGCTGTATTTTGGTCAATACGATAAGATTTTAGCACTTTTAGACAATATGCTTAAGATTTTTCCCGATGATGAAAAGGATATTAAAATATTGAAAGCCTATGTATTTAAAAGAATGCAGGATCTCAATACAGGTTTAAAAATTATTAATGATTTAGTCCAAAAGTATCCAGAAAATAGTGAATTACTTAATTATAAGGCTTATTGGCTGCAATACTTAAACAGAAAAGATGAGTCGTTGAAAATTATTCGAGAATTAATAGAAAAACATCCAGATGTTGGTCTTTATCACGATACCTATGGAGAAATTTTAATGTATTTTGAAGAGTATAAAAGTGCGGTTGAACAACTTCAACAAGTATTAAAACTGGTAAATGAGGAATGGTATCTTAACCAAACTTATATAAAACTAGGAATCTGTTATAAAGAGCTTGGTGACATTAATTTAGCTGTTGAAAATCTTAAAAAAGGAAAAGAAATGACGAATAAGGCTTCAGTTAATCATGAAATAAAGCAAAAATGGCATAAAATAGCAGAGTTATTTCTTGCAGAAATTAGAGAAGAAATTGAAGAAATTTAAAAACAAACAATGAATTGATTAAAAAAACAACTACAAAAAAAATAGAAATCTGAAAGATGATATCCAAGGTACTAATTATCAAATCTAGTGGAATTCTTTGTTATTCAAAATCATTTTATAGTCCAGATAATATTGATGACGATATTGTAAGTGGATTTCTCAAATCGATTTTTGATATTTCTCAAAAAATAGGGGGAGGAGAAATAAGATTGTTAAAGTTTAGGAATTTTAGCATTATATATTCTTATGATGATGAAAAATATTGCATTTTTCTATTAATTACTGATATCGATGATCCAGAAGAAGAAATAGGTAAACTAGAATTACTCAAAACAGAATTTATTAAACGATATCATGATGAGTTAAAAAATTGGGATTCAGATACAGGAAAATTCGAAAATTTTAATGGATTTGTTGAAAATCACATCTTCACACCACCCAAGATTTTACTTGTTGGTGAGGATGGCGTAGGGAAGACATCTATATTGAATTTATTTCCGGGAGAATTAGTAATTGAATTGGATGAACATATGAATGCAGTTATACAAAAATCTGTTAATTTAACCAATTTTAGAAAAATAAACAAGTTTATTTTAAGGGAAGTTAATTTACAAGAAATTCTTAATAATCCAAAAGCATATAAACGAGTTCTCGATACTTTTGATATAGTTTGTCTTGTTACTAATTCAGGCGCAACTAATTTAAGTAAAACTCAGAAATCATTTTCCCTATTAAAAGTAAAAGTAAAGAAAGCGGATTTCTACATTATTGCCAACTTTCAGGATTTAAATAGAGTATCTTTTAAACCAAATGAAGTTCAAGAATTATTTGGAGTAAAGACTTTTGGTTTTTCGACTAAATTACCAGATGCTAAAGATAATATTTATTTAATAATAAAGGAAATGTTAAGCTTTACTTTTTATAATTAACGTACAATTAAATTACGCAATTTTAAGGAGTCTCTTCTGAGATTCTATCTCGCATTCGCAAATAAATAATCACACCAATAAAAAAAGGAATTATCCACACGATAATAGCCCAGACAACCGCATTAATATCTCTTTTTTTGGCATCTTTATAGACCCAAATTGCTATAATAAATAAAAAAGTAAAAGGAATTATTAGAAAAATAGAGAGAAGTATCATCATTAACGGAAACAAATCGCTAAATATGGAAAAAATACTTAGAATCATAGCGCTAATTTTTTTTTACTTATTATTTTTCTAGTTTTTTTTATTCCAAATTCAATTTTTAATCATTAGATACTACATCTTTTTCTTTCAATATTTCTTCTACTTCCAAAACTGGTATATGATCTGATATATCAATAGAAGTATCACATACCCAACATAAATTTTCTAATTTCACTAAAGCTTTAGAGCATCTAATACAATATAAGACAGCACATTTCGGGCAAACATAATTTAACCGTGAAACTTTACTTTTACACACTACACAAATTTTCTGTTCTCTATAAGTATTAAGTTCTTCTTCTGTAATAGTTTGAGGTCTAGTAAATATTGTAAGAGTATCTTTTAGTTCTTCTTTTTTAAGCTTAGATGATATTTCTTGAGCTCTAGCCCTTTTAACCATATTCATTATTATATAAACTATAACCAAAAAAAGTACAAAAACTGAAATGCCAATTATTATTAGACTTATAACAGATAAAACTAAATTAGTAAAAATCGTTAAACCTGAAAATATCAAAATACAACTAATTAAGGTTATTACTATCCAATTAGCTAAGGGTCTATAAAAAAATTCAAGATTAAGGATTAATGGAGAAGCAGCTATTAATACTCCCATAAAAATGAGCGTAGATGATATTCCAGGAACCATTAGATTTAAACTTTTTAGTGGTGTTGCCTCAAAAGTCCATCCTATTAAAATTATTGTAAAACCAATTGCCATCATCGAAGAGATTGATTTAAACTCAGCCTTTAATTTAATAGAAAACCAAATAAAAATTAAACATAGTATAATTATATTGATAAACAGATAAATGTAAAGATATACATAGAAATAATAAACTAGAATATGTAAAAGATTATTTGATTGAAAAATACTTTCTATATCACCTGTATAGGTGCCTTCTAGCAAATAATCGCTAAAATAAAAAAAGATTCTTGTTAAGCCAATATAAAACCATAAATTAGAGAAACCATACATTAGTATCTTTTCATGGTAAATATCCCTTTTTCGACCTTGATCTAAAAAAAATATACTACAAATAATTAGCGCAGAAATTGTTAGACTTGAAATAAAGCGCTCGATTGGGTCGAAAGTGATGAATATTACTATTGAAATTCACCAAAAAAATTGATTTTAATATTATTTACACAATTATTTAGATAAGAGATATTTTTATTTTAATTTACGCCTATATCCTTATTTGAAACTAAATTTTTTTATATTGAATTCTCTTATAAGTTAATTAGTAAATTTTCTATTTACTAATTTAACGATGGCGAATAAAAGCATTTTAGCTATTGGCTTAGCAATTTTTTGTGGATTTAGTACTATTATTTCAATACCTATTATTCTCATTACAATAGGATTCTCACCTTACATTATCGTTGATCATCATGACTATCGAGAGTTTGTCTTTAATTCTTCAGCAGTTATAGATTTAAATCTTAATATAGATGTTGGTAATGTCGATATAAAGTACTCTTATGACCCGGTTGATTATCATGCGAAAGTAAATCTTAATATTGAGATGATTGGTCAAAATATCCCCAGCAAGACATACACTGATTATTTCAACATCGAATGGGATAACACAAACACTTCATTCACATTTACAATGGAGCTATTAGAAGAAAGCGAATTTGATGAAATAATGTGGGAAAAAAAAGACATTGATGTGTTTATTACTCTCAATGCAGGAATATTATTCAATATTAACACATCAATAATTAGGGAAGGAAATGTTTCTCTACTAGTAGAAAGGTGGATAAACATTAACATTATAGATATTTATAGTAAAAAAGGGAATATCCTTTTTGATTTCGAAGACTGTATTATTGGGGGTAATATAAAAGGAAATGCGGATGTAGGAAATATAAATTTACATGCAATTAATGTTCAATATGCTCAAAATAGTGTATGGAACCTTACAGCAAACTTTGATATAGACATTAATATTATACAGAATACCACACTAAGCGCTAATATAACAGGTACTGTATCTACAAATCAAGGAGTTATCACGTTGCTTTACACTGACAACAACCCTAATGCGGGAGCAACTTTTTCTTTTTTTCTCACAGAAGGTCAACAACCTCCATTTGGTACTGATATAGGTTTCACGGAGACATCGGAGGAGGTTAATAATGGATGGTGGGTATCACGTCATATATATAATTCCCTTGATTTTCCTGCGATTGGAAATTATAATCTCTCATTCTACAGCTATAATCCAAATAGATCTGAGATACATCTTAAAAATGTTTGATAAATAAGTCTTTTTTGAAATTTCAATAAAGTTGTATTATAAGATTTATCTATATAAATAATAAAATAATTTAAAAAAAGAATTTAAACAATCCTTTACAGAAGGATTGAGTTCCTTTATTTATTCGAAATAGGCTTCTTTTAATAATGGTTTGCAGGCCCAGAGATAATAATTAATTCCTTTTAAATTTGAAACATGAACTTCGCAATATCTTTCTGTATAAGTCCATATACATGGGTAGACTTCTTCAATAAGGCGTTTTTGAATATCATAGTATAATTGTTCTCTCGCAGTTTCATTTGTTTCTATTATTCCTTCTTCCATCCATTCTTGGACTAAAGTATCATTTACAAGCCCCCAATTCGCAAATCCGTCTGCTTTACTTGAAAACATTGGGTTGATATTATTACTAGGATCATTATAATCTGGATGCCAACCGGTCTGTAAAAAATGAGACCATTTAAGTTTATCAGAAAACTCCGTCCCATTTACTGTTGGAATTAGATTTATCTCAACTCCAATTTGTTTAAGATCTTCGGCAAGTACATCTTTATAAAATGCATGCCGCCACCGCCAAACTATATATGTATAGTTATATATTGCAAGAGGTGTTCCATTAGTTACAAGACTTTCCCATTCATTTCCACCAGTAATATTATCATTGGCAGTCAGGGCTCCAGCAGTACCATTCCAATTTACATCTTTTAATACTTGACGGGCAATTGTAATATTAAAATAAGGTACATCAAAATCTTTCCAGTTAGAGTAGGGCACTCCTTTTGAAAGGGGTGACCTTGCTCTTATAACACCAGCTTCATTATTTAATGCTTCAAATGTCAGTATATTAGTATAATTAATGGCGTAGGAGATTGCTTTCCTCATTGTTGCGTTAATTAAACTGTTTTTTATTGCTATATAATTTATCCAATATGAATCATAAAAATCTAAAGTAATTCCAGGGTAGCTAGTATAATTTTCTGGTTTAAACGGAAAAAGTTTTGTTATTTGAATTTCCCTAGATATCATTGCTTCATATCTTTTTTGATAACCTCCCGATTCCCAATTCTCCTCAAAAAACTTAAAGATTAATTTATTAAGTTTAGGTCGTCCATCCCAATAATCAGGATTAGCGAGTAACGTAGTGTTTGCAGTCCAATAACCCTCCCAAAGTGGATCATATAGGAACGTAGAAGAATTGTATTTAAATGGTCCAGTTCCAATGAGGTTAGTATCAATATCGATAAAATCATTTGCTGGAGCAGTGCTAGGCGATAAAATATACGACTGAAAACTACACAGCAATGCCTTGAAGGGAACAAAACGTCGGTTCAATACAAACCTTACAGTATAATTGTCTATGATTTCAGTTCTATTTAGAATCTCCTTTCCATCACTGCCATACCAACCCTTATTCAAATCTAGATAACTTATATTGTTTAATAAATTATGGAGCCTATCGAAGGTCCATTTCACGGCGTACGCATTAAATGGTGTTCCATCGTGGAATTTAACCCCCTCTCTAAGTGGACATGTAAGATTTAAACCATCCGAGCTCCATTGCCCATCTAATGCTAAATTTGGAACAATACGGGTATATTCATTAGTGATCTCATATTCAAAAAGACCTTCAGCAATTTGACTTATTATCTTTATATTGTCAAACAGATTATGAAGATACAATTTTATTTCAGGAGGCTTAAAAAGCGTGTCATACCACCAAAGCCCTTCATAGTTAGTTATAAGAGTATCCCTTTTTTCCTCACCTGCACTCAAATAAAAAATAGTACCACCCACAATGCCAGCGATTGCTACAACAGCAATCATACTCCCTACAACTAAGGGTTTATGCTCAATTAAAATGTTTTTCTTTTTAGGACCTTTTTTTTTGGGACTTTCATTTTTGGATTCTGCACCCATAATATCTCTCCTCAGGTTGATTTGAAATTTACATAAATGTACAAAATAATATTGATTTAGTTTTGTTATTAAATTTTATGCAAATAAAAGAAGTCTATAGAAAATCAGTATCTAATAAGAGTTAGTAGTTAATTTTTCTGAACTTATAATATAAATTTTCAATAATCGTGTTAAATGCCTGATAAACTCCTTGACCAGTTTTGGCTGAAGTTATATAGTAACCAAGAAAATTATGTTCATTTATAGCTTGTTGAATCTCAGAGTGTTTTAAATTATTCTCATCAATCAAATCAACTTTATTAGCAAACAAGAGAATTGGTATATCTCCACAAAATCTTTTGAGGTCTTCATCCCAATTCGATATATGTTCAAAACTACTCCTTCCAAGTTCGTTTTCTTCGAGACTATACACAATAATGGCTGCGTTGCTCTCTCTATAGAACGAAGGGCGTAGAAAATCGAAATCTCTTTGCCCTGCAATATCCCAGAATAACAACCTAATGTTATCTCCATCAATATCCTTGTCATACTTAGAGAATTGGGCGCCTATTGTTTCGACATAATCAGTTTCAAAAGCCCCCTGAGTGAATTTCTTAATAAGGGATGTTTTTCCAACTCGTCCGTCCCCAATTACCGTAATCTTATATTTTAACTTCTTACCAGAGACACTCATAGAATTGAATAAATGTTAGAGGATCTTTCTTAAAATAAGATTAGATATTTGAAAATAAAAAACTTTGTTACCAGATTTAAATATGGAGTAAAGGAGGATTTTGTCTGGTAAAATTATTTGAGGATAAAATACAATCTTCGATTATTTTTTCCTTTATTAACCGTTTTAGTCATCTCTATTTCTCCAATTTCGCTAAGATTATTAACGTGAGTTCCACCATCTACTTGTTTATCGATATCACCAATCTTTACTATACGAAATGATTCTAAATTTTTGGGAAGACCAACTGCTAACCTCGCTAGTTCAGGTTCTTCTAGGACAGCGGCTCTAGACATCGTTTCAATAGTAATTGGAAGGTTTTGTTTAATTATCTCGTTGGATTCCTCAACATAAGCTTGCAACTTTTCTGGAGAATAATCCTCCATAGAAAAGTCCATTCTTGCTTTATCCAATTCAATCTGGTTACCTGTAATTTTAGCGTTTGCTCTACGATAGAGTATATTTGAAACGAGATGGCAAGCTGTATGGTATTTCATGTAAGTATATCGCCGTTCCCAATCGATTTCACACTTTAGCATATCTCCCTCTTTTAACCCTGGCTTATCTACCTCGTGGCTAATTTCTCCTGAGAATTTTCCTACATAGATAACTTTGAATTTTTCACCTTCTTTAACAATAAAACCCTCGTCCCATGGTTGACCACCACCTTTAGGATAGAAGGCAGTTTTATCAAGGATAATGTATTTATCGTTTTTTACAGAAACAACTTTAGCGTCCCATTTCTTTAAATAGGAATCTTTCATGTATAATGCTTCGGTCATAAGGTAAAATAATGAAGGAATTATTTAAAACATTAATGAATTCGGATGAAATTTAGCTGAGGATTAATCTAATTGAAGTGATCATTATCCACAACATAATATTTACTGTCATTATCCATTCGACCAATGGATTAAATAAGGTAACAGTTAGTAGAAACAACTCAAAACCAGTAGCGTAGCCTACTATAATATGATATAACTTGTATTCTTTACTTTTCATCATTAAGAATGTATAAAGACAGATCGTGGCAGCTGAACCGATAAAAGCATTTATGGCAACGATTCCGTGAAATAACATGAATACATCAGGGTATTCGGGATCTGGTAGGATGCCAACTAGTGCTACGCTAACAGAACTAATAACTGCTACTGTTGTTGCAATTCTTCGCACAAACTCATTTATCCCAACCAAAGTTTTTTCAAGATAGAGAATAAAGGGAATGGTTAAACTACCGCTTGAGACAAATGCAATGCTAAATAGAGTCTTGGCTATTCCGGTCCCCAATGCGCTTACCGTATCTTCTAAGGGATTATAACCAGGTGTAACAAGTGCTGCTAATATAATAAATATGATGGCAAATGAAACTCCAATAACCCCAAAGAAACATTCGATTTTAGAAAGATGGGCATCCACAATATGGCGTAATTTCTCGTTTGAAAGAGATTCGCTCATGAGGTCTTTAATAATTTCTGATCTTGGATTTATTTTAAGTTTAGTAACAATTCCTTTTACGCCTTTTACTGCTCTTGTTATAGTTTCTAATCTAGCCCGTTGCCAAAAGGATTGAATACTACCTTCTATGGTTACAATTCCATTAATTACTGAAGTTTTGATATGGGTTAATCCTAAAGTTTTTTCTTTTGAAATTTTATCTTCTACATCATCTTGGATTTCTTCATCTGAGCTAACCATATTTACACCCTTATAATACACGATGTTGGCTAATAAACTTCTATTATTTGAAAAATAAAAGGTTTTTGGCTAGTTATTGCTTATTCTTTTTATAGATAAACAAATATGTCAAAATGAGGAGAAATGTCTTTCTATTAGGATCTCTCAAAAAGTTCTACAAGTTTTGCAGGATAGAATGCTTCGACTTCAAAAATTTCATTTGTTTAGAGCAATTAGGGCAAAAATATTTGCCTGATTCTTTATCAGAAAACGAGTATCCGTATTCTTTACAAATAACTATACTCATGATATACGATTATTGATTTAACTAATAAAATGTACATATTATTATGTGGAAAATAGCTAAACCTTGATAAAATAGAATATAAGTTGAATTAACTTTAATTTAATCAATAAAGAAAAAGTATTATCACATTATCACTTAACTTTAATATCTTGGTAAAAAAATATTATTATACGAAAGATATCTAAATAAAGGAAAATTTAAAAAGTTAGTATTGGAATATAGTTGATGAATAGATGCTTTACTTTTTATTTTTTTATCAAATTGTGTCAGGAGAATTACTTTATGAGAAAGAATTTCAAGTAGATATTGATTCTCATATGGATCTATTTGGTTCATTTTTTTCTGCGCTAAAATCATTTGTTTCTAATGTGGCAAATGAGAGTATTGAGGAATTAAAAACAATTGGATTAGGTGCTTTAATAGCTTCTATAATCAGGATACCAGAAGCTGACATAGACTTAGTTATAATCGCTGAAAAGGACGATAAAAAAGAAATTCTAAAGTTAAGTTCTGAACTTAAAAGTATCGTTGTAAATTATAAAGATTTATTCTTGGTTGATGTAATTGACTCAGAAAAATTCGAAAATTTTGACAAAAAAATTAATGAAATCATACTTTCACATCGCAACGTTCTAGATCCAAATCTATTAATCGAAAAACAGAAAGAAGTTTTGAAATCTATTTGGGATCAGAGAGGGAAGATTTCAGATAAGATAAGAAAAGATAGAAAAGATTTAGAAAACGAAAGAACAATTTTAATCAATAAACTTCAAAAAGAAAATAATTTTTTAAAAAAATATTCCTTATGCAAACTTATTCTGGAATTATCAGATAAGCTTGAGGATGAAAAATATTTCTTAGAATACCAAAAAAAGTCAAAAATTTTAGCCAATCAAATTAAAGACCAGAAAATGCGATTGAAATATTATTTAAGCGAAATTAAAAAAACATTAAGCTTAGTTTTAGAACATTTCGAAGAAAGCAAATTAAAGACGGGAGATTTTAAGTACGTTTACTCAAATTTGTATTCCTTTAGTTCAAAATTAAAAAATTTTGCTTCTGACGAAATATACGAAGAATATTACAATTTAGCAGGGAAATTAACATATAAGCAAGGGATTACTCATGAAGAGTTTTTATTGGCCGTTGAAAAGATAAGTAAAATGGACGAAGATGTAGAATCCTATCTTCATTTTGAAGCCTAATAAAATTTAACGAAGAGTTTAAAAAAATTACCCTAAAACCTTAGCGAGGTCGTCAATACGCATCTATAGTTTTTATGCGTATTTCATTCCTAAAAGGGTAAATCATATTGATTTAGGATTATGCTGTTTATCATTTGAATTGTAGAGGAAAAAAGC
>JBHLLM010000008.1:0-18827 GCA_048885575.1 Candidatus Hermodarchaeota archaeon | reverse complement strand
GGCCATTTTTTTAATTTGGGATTACCTTTACCATCTATTTTAAGAGCACCACTTTTATCTCTTACTTTAATGTATGCTATAAGGACACCCTCTTTTTTTTCGTCAATTCTGTCTACATCATGCCATCTTACCCATTTACTTTTGCCCATAGAAATCATAGGAGTATTCATCCCAGTTTGAATCCTCCAAGCAAAACCGTTAGTACCCCCCACTAATAGACCATTATCACTTCCGAGTCTGCATTTTGAGGTTATAATAGGATCACCTACTGGGTCTGTACTTAATATTTTTTCAAACTTTTCAACTCTATCTGGAGAAACCTCCCAACCACTCATTATTGGCATACTATCACCCTTTGATTTTTATTCTTAATTTCTAAATTTGGTAATATTCTTAATAACATCTAATAACTATATAACAATTTACTTTTTTATATCTTATTTAAATAGATTTATCAAGTTTAGTTCGCTATAATCTATAAATTTTAAAATAGAAGATTTATCAAAAGATGATTTAATGTAAATATTATCATAATATTTATGCTTAGCTAATGAGAATTGTTCTAACCTTTGATGTTGAAAGAGATATTCCGGGAGTTTTAAGTTCTTATTTTGGGGTAAAGATTGGTTTATTAAAAATATTAAATATTTTAGATGAATTCAACGTCAAAGGTACTTTCTTTTGTACTGGAGAAATAATTAAGCAATTACCAGAGTACGTAAAATTAATTGAGCGTAAAGGGCACGAAATCGCTTGTCACAGTTTAAATCATGAGCGTTTAAATCAACTAGATTATAATAAATGTCGTCAATTGATCTATCAGAATAAGAAACTTTTAGAGAAGCTCTGCCAAGATTCAGACATTATTGGATTTAGAGCACCTTATTTAAAACCTCCTTTATTCCTCCTGAAAATTTTAGCAGATTTAGGATTCAAATATGATTCGTCAATAAGTTCCCAAAAAAATATGAAAAAATACCAATTAAATACTTGCCATATTTATGAATTTCCTCCTTCCAATGATAATATCTATTTTAGGATACCATTAAATCTTAATTTTACCTCTAAATGGATATTTAAAAAGGATTTAACTGTTTTATACTTTCATCCATGGGAAGCAATCGATATGAAAACTCTATTTCTCGATCAGCTAAATGTATTTAAAAGATGTAAAAATCTAATAATTAGGCCCGATCGTTGGGTTAATACAGGAGATAAATTTCTAAATAGATTGAGTAATTTTATCAAGGAAGCTCTCTCTAAAAAAGCCGAATTTTTTACTTTGAAAGAATTAATTACATATAAAGAGAAAACACTTTTCTAAATTGTTTTAAATTTCTAAACAGTGTGTAATAGAGATTTGGAATCCATTTTATATTTCATTTTTCTAATATTTATAAAAAAACTTAGCAAATCTTTTATTATACTTATAAGTTTTCTTGAATGCAATATAACCATAATTCCTTTCTTCTTGTATAGTCTTATCAAAGTATTTTTCCATCCTCTTTTAAAATAGCCGTAGTAATATGCTTTAGATAGAAGTTGTTCCAATTTTTCCGTTGATAAATTATGGAGTCGATTCACGGCGGTTGTAAAATTATAATCGCTCCAATTATATGACAATAAATAATTTTTTTCAATCACTTCGTCTCTGAACTTCGTGCCAGGCAATGGAGTCATTACCGAGTAAAGCGGGAAGTCTATTCCTAACTTTCTAATTATTTTTATCATCACATCTGTGTCCTTTTCTTCTTCATCAAACCTTGAACCTATCAACATACTACCAATTATTATGATATCATTATCTTGAAGTATTCTTATTGCTTCCACTATATCTTTAAATTCTATTTTTTTTTGAAGATCATTCAATGACTTTTGGTTAAATGATTCAATTCCAAGAAATAACAGCCAAAAACCTGCTTTAGACATTTTTTTAATTACATTTGGATTATTTTTAATAACATCAATTCTACTCTGGCAGATAAAATCTAATTTAATATTCTCTTCGATTATCAGATCGCAAATTTTCTCCACTCTTTTCATATTTGCAGTGAAATTATCATCCACAAATAGCACATTTTGACCCTTTTTTTGACTTGATATGATTTTTAGCTCTTGAATAACGCGTTCAACGCTTTTTGTTCTATAAGTTCCTCGATAAAACAAGTGAATATTACAGAAAGTGCATTTGAATGGACATCCCCTTGAAGTCTCAATTACATCTATAGGCATCTGAAATATTTGAAAGTAGGATTTCTTATTTCTTAATTTCCTTGCCGGTAATGGTAATTTATTTAAATCGTTGATTAAAGGACGATCAGGGTTATTTATTATATTCCCATTATCTTTATATGAGATTCCTTTTATCTCTTCTAAATTTCTGTTTTTTATTAACTCCCGAAAAGTAATTTCCCCTTCTCCACGTACTATAACATCTACGAAGGGATATTTTAAAACTTCAGAATAATCAAAACTCGGATGCCAGCCTCCTAAAATAGTTGAAAAACCTTGTTTTTTTGATTCTTTTGCAATTCTTAAAGCAAAATTAATCCCAATTGTGAAACAACATGAAATCCCAACAATATCTGGTCTAAATTCGTAAATCTCCTTCATTATTTCCTTAGTGTTTAAATCCCTAACTTTAGCATTGACTATTTTCACTTTTACGAGATCTAAAATATTCGCTGCTATAGATTCTAATCCTAAAGTCGGAATGGTAAATTTATCAGTAATGCTCTTAGTAATAAAGTTTGGATTTACTAAGACAACTCTCTCGATTTTTTTATCTATTAATCTCATAAATCAATCTATAATTGGAAGTTGGAAAATCAGATTCTATCATTTAATTTCAAAAATCTTTATCAATTTCCTAGTAAATATATCAAAAGTTAATTTAGTTATAAGATTTATTTTTCGCTCTTATTATTATTTAAAAGAATTGAAATGATATGGTTTTAATTTAAAGGATAAATTTACACATTTATTAGTTAGTTTTATCACTTGAGATTAGGACTGAATTTTTTGAAAATATCACTCATTTTTCCGAAACCTCCTGAAAAAGGTACGTTTTGCGGAACAGTTAAAGAAGCTGAGCGGTTTAACAATGAGAAAATAGAATTTTATGGATTTCCACCTATGGGAATTTTATACCTCGGTACCTATTTAAATAAACACAATTTTGATGTGTCGATACTTGATCAATTTGCCAGAGATTATTCGATTGAGGATACACTAAAGTGGATAAAGAGTGAAGACCCCGATATTTTAGGGTTTTCCACAATAACCACGGCAGGAACTGGAAGAAGTTCTGCAGCAATTGCCAAGAGAGTAAAAGAAGAAATTAACCCAAATGTTAAGATTTTATTTGGAAATTATCACGCTACGTTTAACGATTATAGAATATTAAATAAATACCTATTTATTGATGGTTGTGTGAGAGGAGAAGGGGAACAAACAATATTAGAAATTGCCGAAAAAGCTGAAAAAGGTAAGGGTTTTGAAGATATAAGGGGCTTAACTTATCGAAATAATGGGAGGGTTATTAGAAATAATGATAGACCCCTTTTAGAGAATATTGATTTACTTCCTTATCCAAATAGAAATTTATTAGGAAATGTAGAATATAAAAATAAAGTTGAAGGTTTAGAGCTATCAATAGGAAAATTTACTTCTATTGCTTCATCACGAGGTTGTGCATTTAAATGTACTTTTTGTTCAAGTTCTATGTTTTGGGGTAATTGGCGTCCAAGATCTCCAGAAAATATAGTAAAAGAATTATCTATTTTAGAAGAACAAGGTTATAAAAACTTACTTTGGGTTGACGATAATTTTACTTTAAGTAAAAAAAGATTAATAGAATTGTCAGTATTCCTAAGGAAAGAAAAGTTAGAATTTAATTGGATGGCAGAAGGGAGAGTAACTCAAAGTTCAATAGAGTTATTAAATGCTATGAAACAGATGGGATGTAAAATTCTAAGTTATGGTGTGGAAAGTGGATCTCAAAGAATATTAGATTGGTATAATAAAAAAATTAATTTAAATCAAGTTTTTAATGCCATTAAGAATTCCAAAAAAGTTGGAATTGACATGATTTTAGCTAATTTTATTGTGGGTGCGCCTATTGAAACTCGCGAAGAAATTATTAATACATTAAATTTTTCTCTTAAATTAGATATTGATTTTCCACAGTTTCATATTTTAGGTATAATACCCGGAAATTGGATTTGGGATCAAATGGTAGAAGAAAAAAGAATTAATCCGGACGAATGTTGGGAGGTTGGTACTGCTGTTCTTCCTATCCCTTTAAGTGAAATAATGTTTCGAATAAAGCAAACTCATAAGAAATTTATGCTGCGACCCAATTATATCTCCCAACAAATACTAAAAACTCTAAAAAGTAGATATAGGTTAAGAGCAGTTGGCCAAAACTTAAAAAATGTAAAGAATTGGGACATTTGGAATCGTTGGAAACCATTCTGGGGATAACCTTCAAAATAAAGATGGCTTATAGAAAAACATGTTTTTAAACATTATCGGGATTCCAAAAAGATTTTACACCGTGGAAATCTTTAAAGTTCTTTAAATTATGCATAAGCATAGTAAGCATCGTTGTGAATTTGTAAGAACTTGTAGTGCTTCTATACATTGCTTTTAGTATGTAATTTGGATTCAAAAAAAACTGTTTTAACATCACGAGAATTAAATTTGAAATCTTTTCAGTTGGAACTCCGTTAGGGTCTACATCAGAAATATGGACTCCTTCTTCCCAGTATTTTTCTTCATCAATAATTTTTTTTTCAACCATCTCGTCCCATATATCGGTTCCAGGCATTGTTCCAAGAAGATTGAAGACTGGAAAATCAATATCCAATTTTTGAGCGAATTTTAAAGTATTATATACCTCTAAAAGCGATTCACCTAATGCCCCCACGATAAATGAACCTAATATGAATGGAATTTTTGCCTTACGAGTCTTTTTTACAGCTAAGATTGATTGGGATGGGGTTATATTTTTTCTATAATAGTCAAGAATTTTCTGACTGGCACTTTCTATCCCATAAAACATAATTCTGCAATTAGCTCTCCGCATTTCCCGTAACATATCATCAGACACTTGGTTTACTCTTCCTTCGCATATCCAATCTATATCTACTTTATGTTTATGCATTAATCGACAGAGTTTTATCACTCTTTTCTTCGAGACAGTGAAGTTATCGTCAACAAAATTTAGGTATTTATATCCTTGACTCTCTAACAATAGAATTTCATCCATTATATTCTCTACTGAACGAGTTCTAAAACCCACAGTTCTTTTTCCATAACAAAATGTACATTGATAAGGACATCCTCGAGAAGAAGTCATTGAGGTAAATCCCTCTGGTGCAAATTCTAAGCCGCCAAAACTCCCAGTGTATTCTGTCTTTAAAGCTTTTCTGTCTGGAAATGGTAATGAATCAAGATCTTTGATCAAAGGACGATCTTCATTTCTCTTTATAGTTCCATTATCTCTATAAGTTAAACCTTTAATATCTTTAAATGATTTATTTTTTTCTACTGCTCTTACCAATTCCAAAAATGTAATTTCTCCTTCACCCCTCACACAGATATCAACTTCGGGGTATTTATTTAAAACTCTATAATCGTTATGAGTTACATGACGATTCCCAAACACTATTTTAACATTTGGATTCCATTTCTTTACTTCAATAGAAGTTATAGCAGCACTAATACCCGATCCTGACGCCGTCAAAGTAGAAAACCCTAAAATATCAGGATCTTTTTTTTTAATCCATTCTACTATTTGGGTTAAATTGAAACCCATAGCAGCTTGATCAATTATATCTACATGATAATTTTCCTTCTTTAATACAGAACTTAAATAACAAATCCCTAAAGGGGGATATATATGATCTGCATTTGCTATAATTCTACCTTTATCTAAAATTTCTCCCGGTCCTGGGTTTACTAAAGCGAGTTTAAAGATTTTCACCACTTAGATATTCTTAGTACTAATGCATTTTCTAGAATTTAAATTAGAAATCTATGTAGAATATCATTTAATAATTCTTAAATAATTTAACTTTAATCAAATATTTGCTTTGTCTTTAACAATAATTAATTGTATTTGGAGAAAAACTAATTCAAATTCTATTTTAAGAGCCATTATGAAAAAAGTTAATATATTTGGATTCCTATCAAAAAATAGGATATATCAAGTTTATAATAATACAATCTGGTTTTAATCCCTAAGGGAAGGATAGAATAATGACTGAAATTGACGAGAATAAAACCTTAAAACCCAAAAAAACCAAAAGAAGAGAGAAATTTGAGAATCTTTCAGGTATCGAAATAAAATCGCTTTATACACCTGAAGATATTAAAGATATTAATTATGTTATGGATTTAGGGGAACCAGGAGAATTTCCATTTACTCGCGGAGTTTATCCTAATATGTATCGCGGTCGTTTATGGACAATGAGACAGTTTGCTGGATTTGGTACTGCTGCGCAAACAAATCAAAGGTATAAATTTTTGATGGAACATGGGACAACTGGTTTGAGTGTAGCGTTTAGCTTACATACTATTTACGGATATGAAGCTGATGACGATAAATCCTTGGGGGAGGTAGGAAAGGAGGGTGTTTCAATCGATACATTGAAGGATATGGAAACTTTGTTTAGTGGGATCGATTTGTCAAAAATTTCTACTTCAATGACAATTAACGCTCCAGCATCCATATTGCTAGCGATGTACATAGTAACAGCCGAGAAACAGGGACATTCAGCTGATCAATTAAGAGGAACAATTCAAAATGATATTCTTAAAGAATATATAGCCCAAAAGTCTTGGGTATTTCCACCTGAACCTTCTATGCGTCTAATCATCGATACAATTGAATATTGTACTAAATTTGTCCCCCAGTGGTATACTATTTCAATATCAGGTTATCATATCAGAGAAGCGGGTTCTACAGCAGTTCAGGAACTTGCTTTTACACTAGCAGACGGTTTTGCTTATGTAGAAGCTGCTATGGAACGAGGATTAAACGTGGATGATTTTGCTCCAAGACTTTCGTTCTTCTTTAATTCTCATAATAACTTTTTTGAAGAAATATGTAAATATCGTGCAGCTCGACGCATCTGGGCTAAACGATTAAAAAATAAATATGGAGCAAAAAAGAAAGAATCGATGAGATTACGATTTCATACTCAAACTGCGGGCGTATCTCTAAGCGCACAAGAACCTGAAAACAATATAGCAAGAGTTACAATACAAGGTTTAGCCGCGGTTTTAGGAGGGACGCAATCTCTTCATACCAACTCATTTGATGAAGCCCTATGTTTGCCTACTGAAAAAGCAGCAAAAATCGCTTTAAGAACACAACAGATTATAGCTTACGAATCAGGAGTAGCAGATACTGTTGACCCTCTCGCTGGTTCGTATTATGTTGAGTGGCTTACTAACAAAATGGAAGAAGAAGCAGAAATTTACTTCGATAAGATAGAAGCATTAGGTGGTGTGATCCCTGCTATTAAAGCTAACTTTTTCCAAAAAGAGATCGCAAACTCCTCATATAAATATCAAAGGGAAATAGAAAGTAAGGATAGAATTATTGTAGGCGTAAATGATTTTCAACTAAGAGAACCATGTGCCACTCCTTTATTAAAAATTGATGAAAAAGTTGCTAATGAACAGGTTGAGATTTTACATAATGTAAAAAATCAAAGGAACAATAATAGAGTAGTAGAGAAACTGGAAAATTTGAAACAGGCTGCGAAAGGCACTGAAAATTTAATGCCATATATAATTGATGCTATAAGGGAATATGCGTCAATAGGGGAGGTAATGACTACTCTTAAAGAAGTGTTTGGAGAATATAGAGAAGATTCAATATTTTAAATAAGGTCAATATTATGACAGGAAATAGAAAGATAAAAGTATTGGTATGTAAACCAGGATTAGATGGACACGACCGAGGTGCGAAGGTCCTTGCCCGAGCGTTAAGAGATGCGGGTATGGAAGTTATTTATACGGGACTTCATCAAACACCGGACATGATTGTTCAGACGGTTCTTCAAGAAGATCCTGATGCTGTTATGTTAAGTATGTTATCTGGTGCTCATAAAGCGTTATGCCCAGTTATAATGGAAAAACTCAAAGAAAAAGAGATTGATGATGTTCTTGTGAGCGTAGGGGGCATCATACCTGACGAAGACAAACCATTTTTAGAAGAACATGGATTAAAAGGATTTTACGGGCCGGGAACAGAGCTAAAAACAATTGTAGAATTTGTGAAAAACAATTTGAAAAGATAGTGGACAATGGATTATTCTAATTTAATCGAAAAGTTACTAAATGGAAATCCTAGAGCGGTTGCTAAACTTATCACCTTAGTGGAAAATGATATTGAAGCCGCAGAAAATATTATTCATGCGATTTATAGTCATACTGGAAATGCTTATATATTGGGTGTAACGGGAGCACCAGGAAGTGGGAAGTCTACTTTTATTTCTACCTTAACCAAAATTTATGCTGAGCAAAACAAGAAAATAGGAATTATCTGTGTAGATCCAACCAGCCCTATAACAGGTGGTGCAATCCTGGGCGATAGGATCCGGATGAAGGATAATTTTTCGTTGAATAATGTCTTTATCAGGAGCATGGCAAATAGGGGTCAGTTAGGAGGACTGGCACGATCAACAGAAGATACCGTAAAAATCTTGGATGCGTATGGTTGCGATATTATTATTGTGGAGACCGTCGGAGTAGGTCAATCTGAAGTAGATATATTTAAGTCTGCTCAAACCGTAATTGTACTCTTAGTACCAGGATCAGGAGATGATATTCAAGCCATAAAAGCCGGGATTATGGAAATTACCGATATTTTTGTCGTAAATAAAATGGATTTAGAAGGCGCCGATAAAAAGATTGCTGATGTTATGCAAATGTTAGAATTAAAAACGAATTATAAATACGAATCTGAAAACTCTGAAGCAGAGAATATGTTTAAATCGCTATGGACTCCTGAAATCATCAAAGTTAATTCAATAACGGGCGAAAACTTCTATAAGTTGATACAACTGATAAACAAACATAGGGAGTTTTTAAAAAGTTCAGGAGTTCTAGTGAGTTATCAAAAAAATCGAATTCAAAGCGAGACACTCCAAATTTTGAAGCATAAAATAACGAAAAAGGTAGAAGGCTTAATTAATTCAAACCCTACAATTGAGGAATATATACATTTAGTTATGGATAAAAGTCTAGATCCCTATTCTATGGCAAATTTAATTATCAAATTATTAGGAATAGAGTAATAAACTTTTCTTTTTCTAGACTAAATGAAAATAGTTTTTATTTTATTATTCTTTCATAAGTTAAATTTTAATACCAATAAGAAGTTTTAAAAATGAAAAACATACATCTTTCAAATAATATTATTTTAATCTACCGTATAATTTTTGCGGGATTAAGTTGGTTTACCTTTATTGCTAGTGTAGTAAATTATGGCTTATATTATGGTCCAATTTTCGAATGGTTTAATAGCTTCAAAGCTTTCACTATACAAACAAACTTTTTAGTTACCATCTGGTTTACATTAGCAATTTTTTGGTATAAAAAGCCAGAAACTCTTGAAAAAATTACAGGACCTCTCAAAGGTGCTTTTACTCTCTATATCACAATAACTTTTATATTCTTTGCAGTTTTTTTGTCCTTTTTATACCAACCCACTGGTTTTGCAGCATTTAGCAATATCATTTTCCACTATATTACTCCAATTGTATTTATAGTTGACTGGATATTAACGGAAACTAAATTGAAGTACAAATGGAGCTACTTATTCTATTGGATAATATATCCACTATGTTATTTAGTGTTTTCGTTTATTCATGGCACATTAACCGGAAATTATATATATTATTTTCTGGATATCAGTGCATTGGGCATTTTAAGTTATTTTTTATATCTCTCAATTTTAATTACAGCAGGAATAGCTATAGCAAGCATATATATTGCTATTAATAGAATTAGAACAAGAAGTTAAAAATGAAATAATAATTATCTTTTTTTAATTATTTTTTTTTTGGATCAATCCATTCAGAATATACTTCTTCAATTGTAAGAGTTGAATTACGATTGCATTCCTTACAGTTTTCGTCGCCAACTTTCTTAAAAACATAATCGCCAGCTTTAAATTCCCGAGAATACTTAGCTTTACATTCACTACACTTTAAAACCGTTGTCTTTTTTGGTATAAAACGATCTTTCCGATCGAGAATCTCTCCTACATCAGGAAGTGGTGGAAACTCAGGTTCTTCAGCCATTCTAATAACTTTAAATATAATTATTATTTGTGTTTATAAATAATTAACTACTAATAACTTTTTAGGTTAATAATTAAAAGTTCAGAACCTTATTTATCTTTTACAAAAACCATTTTAGAATATCCTCTAAATACTAATATTAATTCGTCTTTAACATGTTTTCAAGAAGTGTAAGATTGTTTTCAAAGGCACTGGCTCAAAGTATTAAGTATCTAGACCAAAAGCATCTTTAATACTCTTTATATCAAAAATACTTGTATCATACATTATATATGGTGTATTCACTAATTTCAACTCAGGTTCAATCTTTTCAAGAAACTTACCTTTTAAATTTCTCTCATCTGGAATATAATCAGGATCTGCTTTATGAAAAAGGAAAATAAATTTTGCATCCGAGCTATATTTTTTAACCAAATTAAAAATACCTTTAAAATACATTATCGACGGAGCAAGCCTGTAATAATCCTGAATATCTACTACATAATAGAAGAATGTTATTGTGTGAAAATATTTTTCGGGATTCGATAAGTATTCATTACGGTATATTTCCTGCCCACCAAGATCCCAAACTTTGGTTTCCTTTTGAAAAAATAATATAGTACTTCTTTCCACGCCTTTTGTTGGGTTCATACTGGGTGGTTTATTAAGTGTTTCCTTAATTTTACCCGTGAGCACATCTAAAATTGTGGTTTTTCCAGCATTTTCCATGCCCATGATTACCAGTTTTATTGGTTGCTCTTCATTTTCCATTAATCATTTCATCTCTTTTTCTACTTTTAAATTTTTCAATTTACCATTTGATTGAAGTAAAAATTTAATCTAAATTAATTTTTTTTAAGAATATCGTACAAATTTGACCAATACTCTTTTATATCCCATTTCCCCTGCTTTTTAAATATAGATGATAGTTTTATAAAGACATTTTTTATTTCCAAAGATTGCAAATATGTAATCTTTGACGCAATCAAAGAAAACATGTAATTCTTTCTACCCCCTCTAAAAGAATCATCAGGATATGAATCAAAAAACACATAAGCCATTACGTTTACATTTTTTCTAGGTATTAAAAACCCATCAGCATTTAATATGTGATCTTGTCCGTACATAGCTATTGATCCATCGTAGAGCTGTTGGCTAACATTACTGAGTGAGAAGTTTAGTTCAAGATCATTAGGGTAGTTATTTATTAACTTTGGTCCGTATATATCATCCCAGTGTACTTCAACTAGTATTATTAAATCTTTATGTACCTCAGGAATGGATTCTTTTTCAATTTGATACGATGAATAAATCTCGTTAATGGTCTGGTTTCGTTTGATTTTACCAAAAACTATTGACAATAAATCCTCTTCATTAATGGGTTTAGTAAGATAATCGTCTACTCCCAACATTTTTCCCAATCGAATATCTTCAGGAGAATCAAGTGCTGATAAAAAAATGAAAGGTACATGAAAACAATCTGGATTTCGCGAAACTGCATTAAAAAAGTCATACCCATTCATTTCTGGCATCATTATATCGCTAATAATGAGATGAGGGCAAACTTTAAGCTCCGAAAGAACTTTTAGTCCTTCTCTTCCGTGATTTGCTGTTATAACTTCGCAGCCATTAAATTCCAAAGTCATTTTAAGATATTTTAAGATGTTTGGATCATCTTCTACCAACAGAATTAATGGTATCATTTTATCTCCCTCATTAATAATATTGATATGTATGTGTTTATTAAATTTAAATGTAACATTAACTTTTTAAGGAGAGGACGAAACTTTGCCTTGCGCTGGTGATGAAATCGTAATGATTTGGGATCCCATTGAACGAATTTTATGGGGATGCGCATTAACCATCGCAATAATGTGTGGAATTTATTTTATACATATAGCTAGAAAGAGAGATGTCTTTAATGAAAGAATTATAATGTTAGGATTAGCAAGTTTACCCCTTGCGTTTGCATTTAGCTTAATATTCACTTCTATTCAAGTTCTTCAAATTCCAGTAGTTTTTAGTGACAATATTTATTGTGGAGTGTATGAGGATAATCCAGGATATGAATTTTTCGGTAAATTGAGTTATGTCTCGTTCGGAGTTGGAGGTATGTTCTTTGTATTAGCTTTTGAGATAATTATAAAGCGTACGAAGTATCTTCTCACTACTACTTTCATCATTATAATTGTTATTGTTTTTATTCCAGATACTTATAATATCACGAGATCTGTATTTAATTATCTATTATTACCTGCATTAATATTCTTTGTTCCATTGGTTTTATATCTTTATACAAAATGGTCTCATCTTGAGTTTAAAGCCGTTTCTTCATTTTTATTATTTGGATTTATCTTATTTATGATTTCGTTAATTCTAGCGGAAAGAGCTCACAAAAAACTTGATTTTTACCCTTTAATATTGAGTCCACTTCTTTTAATATTAGGCTGCGGTATTATCCTATTACCAATAGTTATTAATCCTAAGAGAATTTCCCGCGCATTAACTTATTGGATATTATTTGCTATTTTAACTTTCCCCTTCCTCATATTCATGATAGTTGTTGACTTCGTTGAAGGATTGACAAATGAGCCTAATTTTTGGATTTGGTTTATTATTTTATTCTTTATAGCGTTATTCTACGTATTCCTCCTATTTCTTCTCATTATAAAAGACATAAGTTCAGAAATAAATTTAGTGGGTAGGGAAACGCGTAAAGGTGATGGAGATAATAAGTCTGATTTCTTAGCAATGTTCACGAGACCACAACAAGTTAGTTTTTTAGCGAGTATGAGTCATGAATTAAAAACTCCACTAACTTCAATAATAGGGTTTACAAGAACGATGCTGAAAGGTATGGTAGGGGATATAAATGAAGAACAAGAAAATCACCTCAATATTATTCTAAATAGTGCAAATCATTTACATGAATTGATAAATGATGTACTTGATATAACTAAAATTGAAGTTAAGAAATTAGAAATAAGAAAAGAGGCATTTGATCTCGTAGAGGATTTAAAAAAATTGAAACAAACATTTGATCTTGCGATAAAGGAGAAAAAACTTCAATTTTTCATAGATTCTCCTGAAAGATTAATAATTTGCAATGATAAAAAACGAGTTAATCAGATTTTGATAAATCTAATTGGAAACGCAATCAAATTCACAGAAGAAGGAAAGATTTCTATAAAAGTTAAAAGAAAAGACGAAACTGTTGAAATTTCAGTGAAAGATACAGGTCCAGGAATAAAAAAAGAAGAATTGAAAAACCTTTTCAAACCATTTACTCAGATTTTCGAATCGGGGAAATTTAAAGAGGGAAGTGGTTTAGGACTACATCTCTCAAAGAAATTAGCAAATCTACTTGGTGGAGATATATTGGTAAAAAGCAAATTTGGGAAAGGAAGTACATTCAAATTAGTATTACAATTAAAAGAAGTGGAAATTTAATCCGATGACACTTTCCTAAACGACACTTCTGGGCCTACGATTTCTATTTTCTTCACTTAAATATTTCTTAATTTTCTTCCTTTGCTGATAGTAAAATAATAGGACAAATAGATTCGTAGACAGATGAAACAACCAAGGATATAATATGCCCAATTGAATCAGAGCGAACGAATAAATCAATGAGGAAATAAGGGTACTAAATACATGACCCCAATTTTTCGAAGTTGAATAATGAACTAACCCAAAAATAATAGATACAAAAATAATACTTGTTATAACGCTCCAATTAAGATAATAAGTAAATATGCTTATTAAAAAGCTTCTATAAATAAATTCTTCTACAAACGCTAATAGAGGGAAAAGTATAACTAACATGAGTACTTTTCTATAAGACAATTCTCTAACAAAAAATTGAAAAATATCATTTCCTCTCTCAATTTCGGGATTCCTTATCTTTTTCATAAAGTAAACCTTGATAATAATTAGTTTAATAGCAGATATTGAGAAATAGAGTAAAATTAATAGAACATTATGGTTGTGCGTTATTCCTATTAAGCTAGTAAATGGAATAAAGAATGGTGGTTTTAGCGCTCTTGAAGAAAGGAGAACATATGAATATAAATAAATTGGAATTGAAAGGAGTAAGAAATAAATGTATTTTTCTCTTATACTTATTCCTTCTTTTCTCTTTTTATCAATTATATATAATATTAGAATTGTGGTTAGAACCGCGAGTAGAAGCAGAAGTAAAATATTATCAGATGTTGAATAAACAAACCAAAAAATAATAAACAGAAAGATTACAGAATTAATGTTAATATTCTGTTTTATTTTATTTTCAATAGAACCTTCGTTGTATACCATTAGAATTATCTACTTTATGCCATTTAGTTTATAATTTTATATATAATTACATCCTCCACACTTAATAAGATATATAAATATTCAAATTTAGAACTAATATCGAGTGAGTGACCAGTTGATAGTAGTTATGATTTTTTTTTATAAAAGCAAAAATTAACTAGTTACTAGGATGATGAGTATGAGAAAATCGCGGAAGAAATGATAGAAAAGCTCAAGATTATTAGCCGAAATTTTGAAAAATCTCAAAAGAATACAAGTTACCTCAGAAAGTCCATAATTATCATTAAGACTTCTTCTGGTCTTTCGGAAAATAATAGATGCCCGCTTTCATCGAAAATATGCAATTTCGCATTAGGTATAAGTTTGGATATTGTTTCAGCATTTTCGGAAGGAAGCATTATATCTTTTCTTCCGTGCAATATTAAGGTTGAAGTTTTGATTTCCTTGAGTTTTCTTCCAGCATTATAGCTAAAAACTGCTTTTGTTTGGAGTCGATAATTAAGTGGAGGAATTGGAGCAATTAAGCTACGTTGTATTAAATATTCGATATAATCAGGATGATTCGTTATAAAATCTTGTGAAAACAATATGGGAATCCATTCTCGAATTGCTCCCTCTGGAGTTATAACATTCCTATCCCTCATTAAAATTTTCATTGTTTCTGCGGATGGAGGTGTTGATTTTGAACCACCACAAGAAGTTCCACAGAGAATTAACTTTTCTACCTTTTCAGGATAATTGAGTGTTAATTCTTGAGCAATGTAACCTCCCATAGATAACCCTATTATAAAGGTCTTCTTAATATTTAATGCATCCATTAACCCCGCTGTGTCATCAGCAAACAATCGTATAGAATATTCCATATCCGGTTTATCAGTTCGCCCAGCACCCCTATTATCGAAAAGTATTACTTTAAAAGTTTTTGAGAGTTCGTTTATTATGGATTGTGGCCACCAATCAAGATTGGCCGAAAAACCATGAATCATTAAAATTGGGAAACCCTCACCATGAATTTCATAATATATTTCAATATCATTAACTTGTATCTTAGGCATTACTACTCATCTATTAAAAAATTAGATTCCAATTACTTCTTAAGTTCTTTTCTTATTTAAGACTTGTTATTCATTAAATCTCCCAGATCTTTATTATCGAATCGTTTGAGCCACTAATGATATACTTATTATCTGGAGAGATCGCTACTGAATTTACTTCTTTTTTGTGCCCTTTATATGTCTTTAAAAGCTCCCCTGTCGAGAAATTCCATAATTTAACATCTTTATCGAATGAACCACTAACTACATAATTACTATCGTGAGAAATAGCTACTGATAAAACATAAAATGTATGCCCTTCCAGCGTTCTTACAAGATTTCCAGACGGAATTTCCCACACTTTAATGGATTTATCGCCTGAGCTGCAAATTATGTTTTTCCCATCAGGAGAGAAAACAACTGAAGTAATTTGTTTATTAAAGTCCCCAATTGTACTAATTAACTCTCCAGTGGTAAGATCCCAGATTTTTATAGTCTTATCAGTGGAACCACTCACAATGTATTTATTGTCAGAAGATATTGATACTGAATTTATTTCTTTTTTATGACCCTTAATCGTCCTGACAAGTTTTCCAGTTGATAATTCCCATATTCTAATATCTCTATCAAAAGAGCTACTTACAACATAATTATTATCAGGAGAGATAACAACAGATAACACATAAAAAGTATGTCCCTTGAGAGTTTGAATTAGTTCTCCCGAAGAGAATTTCCATACTTTGACAGTTTTATCGTTCGAACTACTGATTATATATTTTCCATCAGGAGAAACAATAACAGAAGTTACATTTTTCCCATGTCCTGTGAGAGTTTTTACAACTTTCCCCGAAAAAAGTTCCCAGATTTTTATCGTTTTATCTTTAGATCCACTTACAACATATTCCCCATCAGGAGAAAATGTCACTGAAGTCACCCCCATTAAATGTCCTTTAAGAGTATTAGTAACTATAACCTTTTCTATAACATCAGGAGTTTTAATTATCACTTTTTCTGGTTTGGTTTCTTTTTCCTCCAGAATTATTTGAGGAGGAATGACTGTTTCCTCTTTTACTGCTTCTTCCTCTTCAAGTATTTCTTCAGGAGGAATTACTATTTCCTCTTCTAGTGCTTCTTCCTCTTCAAGTATTTCTGCAGAAGGAATAAAAGTTCTTTCTTTTACTGCCTCTCCCTCTTCAAGTATTTCTGCAGAAGGAATAACAGTTCCTTCTTTTACTGCCTCTCCCTCTTCAAGTATTTCTGCAGAAGGAATAACAGTTTCCTCTTTTACTGCCTCTTTCTCTTCAAGCATTTCTTCAGGAAGAACAATTGCTTCATCTTCTACTACTTCTTCTTTTTCAATTAATTTTTCTTCGGCAAGTATTTCCTCTTCCAAGAGTTCTTCTTCAACTAATAATTTTTTAAAAGGTTCTACGATTTCAACTTCATCTTTTAAAATTTCTATTTTTTCTGTTTCTATTGGAGCGATTAATTCTCGTTCTATTACTGGCGCTCTATATTTTTCTCGAGATAGTATTTTAATTTCTGATTTCTTAGTTGAAATAGCTTTAGTTCTCGAAGATCTTAATCTTAAAATAAGCATACTAGCTAGGATCACAATACCAACAATAACCAATATAATTCCAATTACTAATTGTATGGGTAATTGTAAGGGTAATTCACCACCGTTTTCTTCAGTTTCCTGTAAATCAATAATATTTTCAGTATTACCGTTAAAAATGTTATTTAACAGTTCGTTAAATTTTCCTCCATTTAGATAAATCCCATAATGATTGTTGCTAATTGTGTTTAATTCAATAGTATTTAGATAACAGTTTTCTAAATATATTCCATTGTAATTGGTACTTATGGTGTTATCTGTAATGCTATTACTATCACTATAGTATAGATAAATACCATAATAGTCGTCGTTGTTTACATAATTTCCCGAAATGGTGTTGTAATAACTATTCCATACTCCTATACCCATATTAATGTTGTTTATTACATCATTTTCTATTATATTATTATAATTGCAGGTTTCTAAGGATATAGCCCATCCGTTGCTTTCAACCCAATTTTCCGAGATAAAACTGTTGTATAAATTCCAAACACCAATCCCATAATCAACATTGCTAATAACAGAATTATCTGAGATATTTGTATTATCACCACCATCTAAATAAATTCCATTTGTATTGTAATTTGCGATATTCCTAATAATATCGCTATTAAAGCAAGTACCTAAAGATATTCCATCAGCCCCGTTGTTGTTTGCTGTATTATTGATTATTATATTATTATTACTATTATCAACTAAGTTAATTCCATTTAATAAATTGGAATTTGCTGTGTTTCTTGAAATATGGTTATTATTACAGGTTTCTAGTAATATCCCTATCTCATTATAATTAACAGTATTTTTGGAAAAGTTATTATTGTCACTAAACTTTGAATTAATCCCAGCATATATATTGTTATTCATAGTGTTGCCCGAAATCATGTTATCATTACAATAGTCTGCGCTTATTCCGGGTCCATTATTAGAATTTGCAACATTACTAGATATGTTGTCATACTTACAATCAATCAAATAAATACCAACTTGACTATTTTGATTTGCAGAGTTTCCTGTGATGGTGTTATAATCACTTGTAATTAAAAGTATCCCCTGTATGTTATTTAAAACAATGTTGTTTTTTACTTCATTTCTATCACTATTAGATATGGCAATCCCATAAAATAAATTATAATTTACAGTATTATTCGAAATTGTATTATAATTAGAATTTCCTGAAGCTATTCCATAATTACCGTTGGAATTTGCAGTATTATTTAAAATTGAGTTATTAGTACTATTGCCTAAACCTATTCCATATCCATAGTTAGTATTTACAGTATTATTTAATATTGAGTTATGGGTGCTATTACCTAAACCAATGCCTCCTACGATATTACCAGTTACATTATTTTCCGAAATCATATTTAAATTGCTCTCAATTAAACCAATCCCCACATAACTGTTGTTTAGAACCTTGTTATTAATGATTTGGGAATTATTTACATTTTCTAAGAAAATACCTGTTATATTCGCTTTCGAAACAGTGCAATTATTGATTATAAGATGTTTATTGGAATTCTGTATACTAATGCAATATTCAAAATTGTTATTAACATCAAT
>JBHLLM010000007.1:0-19029 GCA_048885575.1 Candidatus Hermodarchaeota archaeon | reverse complement strand
CCTGAACAACGGAAAATAGTAAAAAATCACCCGGAATTTTTGAATCAAGTAGGTAAAATGAGAAGCAATGAGGAATTTGAATTTTATACTGATACAATTGGGCTTGATCAAGCACACAAGTGGAGAAAAGATGAAGAGCGGTATAGGAAATTATTAAGAGAAGTATTTGATGTAGAAATGATTAGAGGTGATCCAGATGATATACTCAAATACTATAATAAAGTCAATGAAGATGATGCAAAAGAAATTGCTCAAAAATGGATTAAAAATGCTAATGTGGTAGAACCAACTGAAAATACCGTTCTAAATTCCGCAAAACTGTATCTAGCTTTTAAAAGTATCTTGAAAGATAAAGAAATTGACATTTTTGCTCCCGATTGTGGTACATTCTTATTATGCGGCGCACTCCCAGCTTATCCTTGCATGGCTTTTTTCGAATTGAGTAAAGAAGGAAAATACGGTATATGTGAGTCTGATATGGATTCGGCCATAAGCTTTCTTTTTGGTTTGTATTTAACTAGGAGACCTGGATATGTATCTAACCACACTTTAGACATGGAAAGAAATCAAATTACATACATGCATTGTGTAGCTCCATGCAACTTGCAAGGAGCAGAAGGTCCGCAAGCGCTTTATGACATTGTATATCACGGTGAAACTCATTTTTTAGGTGCCTCTCCTCGCGTCAAGTTTCCAATAGGAAAGCCTGTAACGACTATAAAAATCAGTGTTTTTGAAAAAAAAATCTCAATCCGTACAGGGAAAATAATAGATAACATAGTAGATGAAAAAGGTTGCGTTTCTAAGATGCTCGTAGAAAGCAATGTAGAGAAGATTATGAAGAATTATGATTGGTCCACATTTGGATGGCATAGGGTAACTTTCATTGGAGATTGGAAAGAAGATTTCATAAACGGTGCTAGAATTTTAGGTTTGGACATAGTTGAAGAAGATACATAAATTTGACAGAAATATAAACATTAAAATACTGAATGAGATAAATCTAGATATTAATAAATTTCTGAAAATATGTAAATTATTAAAAATGACGGAATCTAAAAGAAAAAAGCAAAAAGATAAAGTACATTCTCGATCAGGGCATCTCCTTTATTCTTTAGGAGCAGTACCATCTGCATTACCATACAACATGATTGGATCTTGGTTATTAGTATTTTATACTATTGAAGCGGGACTTTCCCTTATTGAATTTGGATTACTCTTTATGATCTATGGAATTTGGAACGCGATAAACGATCCTTTAATCGGATTTTACATGGATAAATTAAAGCCTAAAAAGGGTCGTCGTGTGCCTTGGATTATCTACGGAACAATTCCAATGACGATAGGTTTTATTGGATTATGGTGGGTTCCGTTTACAACAAAAGAATTGGTATTTATCTACGGATTAGTTATGTTGTTTCTTTTTGATACAGGTTTTACAATATGTATGACAGCTTGGGGTGCCTTATATACGGAAATGTACGAAACTGAGAGTGAACGAGCCTCAGTTGTAGCTTTAAAAGACACATTTGCATTTCTTTCATCTATGATTGGTGTCATGATCCCTTCAATGATTGCTGCTGCTCTTGGTAGTTGGGCATTAGCGGGGCTAATTATGGGCATCACTATACCAGTTACGATGTATCTTTCACTTCTTGGTACAAAAGAAAGAGAAGAATTCCAGATTGACGAACCATTACCAATAGTTAAAGCATTTGTACAATCTTTTTCAAACAAGCCTTTTGTTATTGGTTCGGTAACCTATGCTCTGCTTGACTTTTGTTTTGGATTTACAATGATGATTATACCCTTATACGCTAAATTCATTATCCATATAGGAGAAGGAATGGAGGGATTTGCAATGATCGGGGTAGCATTAGGAATAATTTGCGGGGTACCCTTATGGTGGAAAGTTTACGCTAAAAAAGGACCAAAATTTGGCTTGACATTATCTATGGCTATCTTTTGCATTGGAATGATACCACTATTCTTAGCGGGAGATTTCATTACGCTTACGATTATTGGATTGCTTCCGGGATTTGGTGTTTCAGGGGTTCTAATGACTGAACCAGTAATCTCTGCCGCAATCGATTATGATGAAATTAAGACCGGAAAAAGGCGGGAAGCTACATATGGAGGAATCCAAGCGTTCGTTGCTCGGTTATCCATGATATTGTCTGCGGTAGCACTAATTATTCTTCAGTTGATTAGCGGCTTTAATCCAGAGTTAGATACTCAAACTCCTGATGCGTTAATCGGACTACGATTTTCAATGTCCATCGTTCCAGCAATAGGTTTATTTTTAGCTTTATTAATCTTCAAATTCTATCCTCTCAATTTAAAGAAATTTAACGAACAACAAGATAGATTAAAAACTCTCCATCAAGCACGGTTAGATAAATTAAAAAAATAAAAATTAATTTTTCTTTTTATATTTCTTTTGGCTCTTTTCGTGGTAAACGTTTTTCCATTGGAAGAAGTTCTTGCTTTTTGTGAGGTTCTATTTGATACCAATAAGCTGTTGAAGAAAAATCGTCAGATCTTTGGTTAGCGTGTCCATGTTCAATTTTAACTTTTATATTTTTGTGAAAATATATAGGATCTTCGATATGATATCTATAATAAGAAATTTTGCCACTCCATTTGTCTCCACCTTGCATTGAGACCCCAAAATAAGGCGAACAATAATATTGTGAAGGACACCACGCACCACAGAAGTAATCTTCCGTGCCCGTTCCGTACAAAATCGTTTCTTCGTCATCGATTACTATGTAATCATCACCTTCACCAGGCCACCAATTATCTTTTGTTGATGTATTTTCAGGAGTCATAAGATTATGGATGTTAAGATGGCATCCAACAAAATGTCCTTCTCCATTTGCTTCCAGAATTAGATAATCACCTTCGTGCGTTTTATTTTTTGTTATAAACCATTCAACCTTTTTACCCATCCCATAAGGTTTCCCATCGCATGGATTTTGTCTATTCCAACAAGCGTGGAATCGCCCTAGATCAGCAGGAAGATTTGAGTGTTCTTCATAATCTATATAGAAATATAAAATTGTAAGGACTTCAGATTCGTTTTCTACTTCTATTTTAGCTCGAGTAGCAAATGGCATTGGGAAGAAACAATTGAATCCTTTTCCGTCGTTTGGACCGTTCGCAAATGGAAGGCTCCAAAAATTGACTGTTTTACCGTGTCCAATGCCGAAAAAATCTCCAATAGGCACTTCTACAGAGGGATCCTGTTCATTGTCCCACCACATTCGCAAAACAATCTTTCGAAGATAATCAGGATCGGAAGAAGCGATAGTCATCCATATGTGTTTGATAATTCCAGCACTTTCTATATCGCATATTTGATAAATTTCGTTAGGTTTTAACTGAATATTATCCATATTAGCTCCCGTTTTATCATAACTCGAAACACGCTTTCTCTTTATTTCTTTTCTTATTTGAGCCAAATTTACTAAAGAGTTCGTTCCAATATTCATAACAAATATCCACTATTTTTCAATTTTTTGCGTATTTGTAATGTATAATTAGCAATATATTAGGAAAAATAAATTTGTAATGGTGAAGAAATTCATTGTTAAATTGTGTATGCGTTCCGTATAGCAGATTATTACGAAAAATAAGTTTATATTAATTACAGAATTTCATTAATAAATCTTGATACTTTGAGAGGAGACGAAAATTTCTTTGGAAATAGGATTAGGGAGACACGCGAAAAATCTTTTAATTGTTGTCTTATTGTCTACTGTTTTTAGAAGTATGGGAATGAGCATCGTTCAAGTAGGATTACCTTCATTTGTTGAGAGTTTAGCCGGCACCCTGACATCATATGGGATTATAGTTGGTATGTTTTCTGCTACTCAATGTATTTTTCAATACCCTTATGCTGCAGTCTCAGATAAATTAGGACGGCGAAAAATAGTATTATTTGGTATGATCATATATTTTATAGGAACATTATTATGTTTTACAGCTCAAAATATTATTCTACTTATTATTTACAGGGCAATTCAAGGAGCAGGAGCATATACATCCATTCTTCAAGCAATTATTGGTGATATCTATAAAAAAGATCAGCACAGTAAGGGAATGGGGTATTACACTCTATACATGAATGTTGGTTACTTCCTTGGATTTGTTTTGGGGGGTTTTATTTCGGGTTATTTAGGCTTTAGAAGTATTTTTTTGATACAAGCACTCTTAATCTGTTTTAGTTTCCTGACTATTTTTATCGTTTTGAAAGAGAAAGATAAAGATGACACAATAGAAGACCAAAATAACAATATGGATTTCAGTCTGACAAACATCAAGATTCTCCTGAAAAATCAACAATACTTTTTAGCGCTTCTGTTTAATTCCGTGAGATGGTTCATTTTTGGATTTATTACTGCATACTTAATCTGGATTTTCCAAGATAATTTAAGAGGATTTGGTTTAAGTGAAATAGTTTCAAGTTATCTAATGTTGGGTATTATAGCGCTTTATGTTGTGTTTGTGTATGTTGCGAGTAAGCTCATAAATCGATATAGATCCCGAAAAATAAGTATGGTTGGACAAATTATGGTATTAGGTTTTGGTATCTTTTTCTTTTTTCCTTTTTTTGCGTTAATTCTGCCTATTTTTCTTGTTATAATTTCCTTTATAGGGATTGGAATTGCTCTCATCGATCCGGCAGGAAATACACTTTTACTAGAAGTAATTGAAGATATTCAATCAGATCTAAAGGGTTCGGGAATTGGATTTAATAACGCTATCGGTTTTTTCTGCAGCGCAATAGCTCCAATGATCATGAGCCCATTGGGTGAAATCGATATTGCACTTCCATTTTATGTTGTAATGATAATGATGATTATTAGTCTCATAATTTTCCAATTTAAAATTGATAAGAAGTACTGACTGCATCACTATTTCCCTCAACTTGAACAAAAACTTTTCTATTTCTGGGACCATCGTATTCTGCGAACATAATACCCTGCCATGTACCAAGCATTAATTTTCCCCTGTGAATTAGAATTTCAATCGAAGGGCCCGTTAATGAACACTTAATATGGGCGTCTGAATTTCCTTCCATATGCTTGAAAGAATATCCTGAACCTCCGCCTTTAGGAATTAACTTACTTAGATAACTTACAAAATCTTTTATAACAGAAATGTCAGCATTTTCGTTGATCGTAATTCCGGCAGTTGTGTGAGGAACAAAAACTCGACACACTCCTTCGTTAATGTTAGAATTTCTTACGATCTTCTTTATTTCATTTGTAACCTCCATTAAAATTTCTCTTTGGGGAGTTTTCACTCTAAATTCTTCAAAAACTATCATTTTCTCACCTCAAATAAAATTTCTTTTAACTATTAAAATTACCATGTTTTCCCTTACCGTTAATGAATGAACGACTTCCCTTTAAAAACTCTCCACTTTCAAGCGTTTTCAAGCCAAACTCAAATTCTTTTGCCATCGCATCTTCAATGGTTAATCCAAACTGTCCAATAGTGGAATGGCGATCGTTTCTCATGCAAATCTGAGGAAATCCAGCAATTTCTTTCGCTAACTTTTCTGCTTCTATTCTAGATTGCCCATCATCTACTATTCGATTAGCCAGTCCCCATGATAAAGCTTCTTCGGCTTTGATAGGACGCCCTGTAAGAATCATGTCCATAGCTCGACTTAACCCAATAAGCCTTGGTAATCTTACAGTACCCCCATCCACAAGAGGCACCCCAAATCTTCTACAAAAGACTCCAAATATCGCACTTTTTTCAATCACGCGTATATCACACCATAAGGCAAGTTCTAAACCACCAGCGACAGCGTAACCAGCTATGGCCGCAATAACTGGTTTGTTTAATCTCATTCGGGTTGGACCCATCGGCCCATCTCCTTTTTTTTCTATTTTATTGCCTCGTTCTTCGTTAATTGCCTTTAAATTAGCACCCGAACAGAAAGTCCCATCAGCTCCCCATAGCACAGCAACTAAGGCTTTATCATCGTTTTCAAATTCTCTAAAAGCCAAACTTAGTTCTTTAGCGGTGAATCTATCAACAGCATTTTTAGAACCGGGATTGTCAATGATAACGGTAAAAACGGGATAATTCTTCTCAATTAATACTACCATGTAATTTATTAGATTTAGAAGATTGATAAATTTAATTTTGGGATAAAATTTTAATTTTAAATTTTGAAAGTGTTAGAATATGAGTGCTCGGAAAAGAGTGTTACAAGCGTTAAACCACGAAGAACCTGATCGGATTCCTCTATTTTGTCAAGTTATTATGCCCGGATTTCAACAAGAACTTTTGAAGTATTGGGGAGAGTCATTCGCTCCAGAAAGGAAGTATAAGCTAGCTTATAGAGATTATAATATGGAACATAAACTCGGATTTGATATTTCTGGATGGGGATTCAACTCATTTCCTATATTTATTCCTGTAGGTCATATGCGAGAGCATCCATTACCTAAATTACCTGATGATAATAAGTATGTTGATTATCATGGTAGAATTTTTTTGAAGCAAAGAGGGGAGGGTTGGGTGGACGCTTATTACTTAGGTAATTATATTGATACGGAGGAAAAAGCAGATTATTTCTACGAGACATATTTTGCTGTAGAATGGGAGGAATCTCCAGATTTCGCAAGAAAAATTAATAAACGCTTAAAAAAGTTCCCAATAGACGAATTTGTATCATGTTGCGAGCTCGAACCTATTTTAGAACCTCTTTGGGAAGGTTTGGGTTTAGGATTACTTATAAAATTGATAAGAAAAAATAGAAGCAAAATAGAACACTATATCAAACTAAGAGCGAAAAAATTAATACAAGCTGCTAAATTAAACGCAGAAACGGATTTTGACATTTTCTTCATAATGGACGATAGTGCTTTAAAAAATACAACCATGATAAACCCAAAATACCATCGAGAACTCATTATACCTGCTTATAAGCAAGCAATCCAAATTTTAAAAAAAGCGGGTAAATATGTGTGCTTTCACTCTGATGGATTCACGGAACCATACTTTGAAGGATTGATCGAAGCAGGTTTTAGTGCTGTAGAGTCTTTAGAACCAATGGCAGGGATGGATCTGAAACACTTGAAAGAGACATATGGTGACAAGCTATGCTTGATTGGAAATATTGATGTTTCGCAATTATTACCTTATGGTTTAAAAAACGATGTAGTGAATGCCGTGAAAAAGTGTATTCGCGATGCTGGGGAGGGTGGGGGATACATGTTAAGCCCTTGCACGGATATTACAAATTCTTGTAAACTGGAAAATGTACTAACGATGATCTCTACAACAAAGAAATATGGGGAATATCCTTTAAAGTGATGTAATGGGATTTTAAAAAAAATCTTGAATAAAAGTAAAAAAAATTTAAGTTAAAAGCCAAGTTCACGTAGCCTAGCTTTGTTTTCTAGAACTTTTTCTTGAGTGAGGGGATAGAATTTCCAAAAGATCAATGTACCGATCAAAATGAGTGACGCAGGTATAACTCCTATAAGGAAACGAATTCCCCATTGAATAGCTATCATAGCACTAGCACCAACTTCCGCTTCTAATAGAGCATATGTCTCAAATCCTTCTTTGAAACCCGTTATTGTGAATACCAATGCTATTAATGCCTCGTCAAGAAAGGCTGTAGCGAGTCCTATTACTGCCCAAGTACCAACAAGGATACCTTTCTGGTTCTTCCCAGTTCGCACAACAAAATCATCTTGTGCGTTTGAATATAATACTGGCATTCCTAATGTCCATACGCATCCATTTGTGAAGCCCACCAAAAACATGAGAATCATCAAATCAATATCTCCTACGAAAAAGGTCATTGGAACAGTAACAGCAACTAAGATAAAGCTTCCGATAACATAGGTTTTCTTATTGTTATTCATTTTCTTAAGAATTTTGAGCCAAACTGGGATGGAAATTAATGATCCTAAAAGGAAAACTGCCAAAAATGGGATCATGGCATCCGGATCATTAGATCTAAAAATATATGTTACTAAATATGCTACCATTCCAGTCATTATCGATGCAGTAGCCGCGAGCCATAGAACATAATGAATAAAGAGAACAAGAAAACTTCTCTGTTTAATAACTAGCCATACACCTTTAAATATATGTAATCGTTCATAGTCTCTTGAGTAATAGCGATCAATAATGATTTTATCCTCTCGAGCGCCTTTCAAGACGAATATCGTACCAAAGATAATCATAATTATAGCCATAATTACTGCCATAACAGTGTATGAGATAATTATCTCTCCAAAAAACAGAAAAACTGGTGGAAGCATCATTCCAAGGACTTGGGCGATCATGTCAGCGACACCCCAAGATCCTGCATATTTCCTTCTTTCTGTTTCAGTTCGGAATTTGTCCGCACGAAGTATAGCAGTATGGATTTCTACAGTCGTAATAAATAAATCAAACAAAAACAAGGAGAGCAAAAGCCAAAGCATAATTGGCAAGGGATTTATTGTAGCATCAATATCAGGAGGAGAAAATATCATAATTAAAGATAAAGATTGTGGAATAAAAGCAATTGCTATCCATGGAAAGCGTCGACCATATTTTCTTGTCCACTTGAAATTTTTATCAGTTAGGTACCCTATTAAAGGATCATTAAGACCAGCCCATATTGTGTTTATAGCAACGACAGTTAATATCCAAAGAGGGGCAAGACCGACAACTGTATGATAAAAGTAAAACATAAAAAGATTCATTGTTGCTGTTGGAATTGTCCATAGGATATTGAAAGATCCAAAAGAAGCATAAGTCCAAAAAGAATGTCTTGAAGTTGTTTCTTCGATTTCAACCATAAAAAACACTAGTTTTAGTTATTTTAGTTTTGTATTTTATTATAAAAAAATTTTGATTAATACTAATCAACTTTTCTTATTTTAAATATTTCCCTTTTTTACTGAATTTTTATGCTAAAAATGATATTAAGTGAAAATTTGATACATTAGACATAAAAGGGTAATTAGAATTTTCTTTAATTAATTTTCTACCTAAATCTCCTTTAAAAATAAATGATTCTTAGCTTGAAAAAATTAAAAAAAAAGATCCCAAAACCCATCCTTCTAATAATTTAATAGGTAATAATGATGATTAATCCTAAGTATTAATAAACTTTTCAATATTTTAGAATAGTTGATGTGAGAAGAATATGAACAATTATGTTTTAGAAAATCAATTTTGGGAGCTCCGAGTCCAAAATAGTGAAAACCAAGGGATTCAATACATACTTCGGAGCAAAGTAGATAATGTAATTTATGCTGATAAAGAGTACCATTATAGAATTTTAATGTCAACCAAAAAAGGATCTCGTTACGCATACTTACTTCACTTAGGATCAGAATATAAAGCTAAAAAGCTGTCTTCGAGAGGGTTTCGGATGGAGGGAAATGATATATTAATTATTGAGGGAAAGTTTGAAGATACTGATGTTTCAATTACTCATGAGTTCAAACTTGAAAAAGATTGCAAGTGGTTAGAAGAAAAAATCACACTAATTAATCGTGGGACTAAGAAAGTTAAATTTGGATTTATTAATATTGGATTTAAGAAAGCCTTATTTAAACAATATTCGGGTTGGGTTGATCATTTAGACGATTTTACTTTAATGTCTATCCCAACTCGTAGATATTTTGGATATGGAGATGACCGAAGAAAAGAATATTTTACTAGTAATGATATACTTCTTGGAGCGTGGGTAGAAAAAGAGGCAGAAATGCCTGGTTTCTGTGCTGAAGGATGGATGTGGGGTAACGAGCGAGGTGGGTTACTTATATGTAAATATAACCCATCTCAAATGGAATATTCTCGATTTCAAAGAATTTCAACCACATTACCTGGAAGAGGCGCTGAGAATGTTGATATCGTCTTTGGAGGTGTCTTTTTATATGAAGGAAATCCTGAACAAGCTACAACTTTAGAACCGAATATGAGCTATTCCTTCGGTGTCACAAGATATGCTATTTACGAAGGAGATTATAAAGAGGGTTATTATCTTTACAGAAGTCATCTTGAGGAACATGGTCATGTGTTCGAAAAAACTTACGATCCTCCAGTTCATTGGAACGAATTGTATAATTTAGGATGGATTGCTGAAAAGACGGGATTTTTTGTAGAAGGAATAGAATTTAAAGCATATACATTAGAACAACTATATGAGGAGGCGGCATTAGCTAGAGAGATCGGTGCAGAATGCTTGTATCTAGATCCTGGGTGGAATATCGCATTAGGGTCTTCCATTTGGAATGAAGATAGATTTGGTACCTTAAATGAATTCTCACGAATTATTCATGAAAAATATGGGTTAAAGTTAGCACTACATCTTATGATGAATTTTGAAGGAGAAAATGAACCCGACGAATTTTATCTAAGAAATAAAAAGGGAGTAAAATTAGTAGCAGATCCATACATTAATCTATATTGTTTATGCGCTAATAGTCACTGGGTTGAAGAAAAAACGCGGAGAATATTAGAACTAGCAAAAGAAGGAGTAGATTTTTTAATGTTCGATTTTACGGATTTTTCAATGTTTATGGGAGACGATCTTGGTTGTTTTAGCAAGGATCATGGGCACGAAGTCCCAATGTTAAGGCACACTCACGCAGAGAATATATTTAAAGTCATCCAAAATGTAAAAAAGGAATTTCCCCATATTCTTATCGAAGCACATGATAGGGGAGTAAAACCACGTCATCCATTATATTATCAACACAACCTTCCACACAGTTTTGACGAAAATTGGGGTTTTGAATGTATGTGGAATCCGATGCAAGACTTATTATCTGGTAGATCAACGCAACTTTTTGAATACAATTTGGCTTATTCTATCCCTTTATACTTACACATTAATGAAAATAGCGATAATGAGAATATGTTACAATTCTGGTGGTACGCTTCTCTTGCAAGACACTTGGGAATTGGAGGATTAAGTAATCGGGAAAGCGTGAAATATAAAATGTTAAAAGAGGCGATGATTCTTTATAAAAAATATAAGCCTTTTTTTACTCGTGGTATATTTTACGGTATTAGTTATAACATCCATCTTCATGTGGATGAAATTGATAAGAGAGGAGTAATTACCGCTTACAATTTAAGTAGTCGGGTTCAAAAATTAGATGTTCAAATTGACATCGTGAGATATGGATTGGATGTTAATACTGTAGACATCTATAATGGAATAAACCAGAAGATTTCTACTATAAAATTAAATATGAAATCAGAAGATATTTCTCAATTTGAGGTAGAAATCCCTCCTTTATCTCCAATAATCGCAATTCTTCAAAAGTAGCTTAAATTCTCACTTCATAATATCCTCTAATTCAAACTTAATGGATATTTTCGATATTTTTCAATCGCGTCTCTTAACGCCTTGAGATTTTCCCATGGAGTGGTCAGGATATTATGCGAGGGACCCACAAAATAACCACCATTATAACCTGCCGCTTTTACGCAACGTTTTACTTCCTGTACGATCTCCTCGGGGGTTCCAAAATTAAGGATCCGACTTGAATCTATTCCTCCCATAAAACTTATTTTATCGCCAAGAGTTTGCTTTAAAGAAGCCAAATCGACACCTGCAGCGGGTTCAAGTGCCTGAATGCAATTAAGTCCCGCTTCTGCCATATGGGGCAAGTTTTTATCAATATATCCGCAAGAATGTTGAACAATAAACATCCCTCGTTGCTTACAAGCGTTATACAGTTTTTTATAATAGGGGAGTATGAACTTTTTAAACTGCTCAATTGATAATATCGACCGTCCTTTAAAACCTAAATCGTCTGAGTAAAAAACAATATCTACTCCCGCTTCGTGAACGCGTTTAATAACTTCGATGTTTAATTTAGTATATTCGTTAAGAACCTCATGGATAAATTGGGGATTTTTTCGCATATAATAGGCTACACGGCTCATTGTCATACCCTCAAACAGAGATTCGTGAATAGCGACTGGTACGAATGCCATCGGATACACATACTTTTTTAGAGAATCGACGTACCTATCCCAGATTTTTGGTGTATATTCAAGCTTGTCATTTATCTGCTCCGAAGGTTTTCCATATTTATCCCAATAATAGTGAACTATTTCCGGAGTTCGAAAATGTCCATCTACATACCACAGATACGCAACACCCGTATCAATTTGTTTAACCAGTTTCCACACGCATCCGTTAAGCGCACTGATCATGCAACCTGGATATTCAGGAGGAGCACGCCTTGTAGGTTCTTTGTATTTTTTGGGGCCCCATGGATCCATAGAATGGCAATCGACATTCCAGAATCGTAATTCAGTAATATCACCTACCCAACAATATTTTACTCTTGAAAAATCATTTTCTATGAATGTTTTATTTTTGTTATATTCATCAGTTTTTAGAAATTTTTGATACGAACTAGCAGTAAATTCAAAACCCAGATAATGAACGGGGAGCATATCAATATTATCATTAAGTTCTAATGTCCTAATCACTCTTTCTCTTTTAGATAAATTCATGACAATTATCCAAGTTTAAATAATAATGTAAAAAAGAAATTAAACTTTAAAAACTAAGTTCCTTTTAACAAATTATATAAAAATGTACAAATTTGTTGACTTTATAGTATGAGATTTGGAATTTCACCTATGACCTATGATCTATTAATTGATGGAATTCTTGCTAAAAAGGGCTTAGAAGGGATAGCAGAATTCCAGTTTTCTGATTTGGTTAGGAGGGCTGCTGAATCTGGTTATCAGCATTTTGAAATTGGGTTGGATTTGTTCCAGGTTTTTCCGATTACAATGAATAATCATCAAATTAGAATATTACAGGACCTTAAAAATGAATATGACATCACCTATTCCGCTCATCTTCCTTTCTTGAGCTTAGATCTTGGAGGTCCAAATGAATTTATACGCGAAGGAAGTGTTAACGCTATGATACACGCCTATAATTCTATTGAAGAAATGGAAGATGATGTGGATGTTTTTATTTTACATCCCACTGGCGAAACGGTCGCAAGTGTCATCAATTTTATTGAAAATCCTCAGATTCTGGACATTACGGCGGAGTTATTCAGCGCTAACGCTATACAGAGTATTGATCAATTTATAGAAAAAACTAACGTAAATAGAAGTAAAATCGCCATAGAAAATATTCAGTTCCCATTCGAAGCTACAATAAAAATTATTAAAAAATTGAAAACAAAGTTATGCATAGATACCGCACACTTTCTTGGTGGATTTTCAGGTACTCACGATCTCCTCGATATTACAGAAAAATATTTGGATATAACAGCCGAGATTCATCTCCAGGACTTCAACGATGAGAATTTATTTTCTGATCATCGCGCTTTAGGAACTGGTAAGAATTTTCCACCTAATTTTTTAAATTTACTTCATCATAAGAGTTTCAATGGTCCTGTAGTTTTCGAATTAACAAAGGATGAAACGATAGAATCTATCAAATATATAAGAGAAAAGGCGCCTCAAATAAAAATTCCAGAAATTAAGGATCAGCCTTTTTATTAGAGAATTTAAAGTATTTCTAATTGATCTTCCAGTTGTTCGATTTTAATCCTTAACTCCTCAAGTGTTTGTCTTTCTTTTTCCACTAATTCTTTTGGAGCTCGCTCGGAAAATTGACTCTTAAGTTTTTTTTCAATTTTAGTTGCTTCTGTTTTGCTTTTCTCTAACGAAGTTTGAATTCTCATTTTTTCCTTTTCAACATCAATCATACCAGCTAATGGAACAAATGCAGGTATTCCGCTAAGCACGATTCGAGCAGATTGAGGAGGGGGAACAATCTTTGGATCAATTTTAAATTTGTCTTCATCAATGAGTGCCATTTTAATTAATTCATTTTTGCATAATTCAAACAATTTCCGGTGAGTTTCTGTTTCAATTTGTAATGGTACCAATGTTTTTAATGGAATTCCAAAATCGTGTTTCACTCGCCTTACTTCCCTAACAAAATCCGCCATTAGGAGAAAACTATCTTCTATGGCTTGATCGATGAATGATTCTTCTGCCTTCGGCCAAGGAGCGTACATTATTGTGGGCAGAATTTTAAGGTTTTCTGGAAGAGTTTGCCATAATTTCTCAGTGATGAATGGCATAACAGGATGCAATAATTTATAAAATGTATCTAATACATGAAGAAGTATCGCTTTATGAACATGTTTATCAGTATAAGCCTCATCATAAAGAAAAATTTTACTCATCTCAATATACCAATCACAAAACTCACTCCAAAAGAACGATTTTATTTCTCTTGTCATCCGTAAGTAATCGTAATTATCCATATGTGATTGTACATCTCTAATTAATGAATTCAATCGTGAAAGAATCCATTTATCAGGGAATTTTAGCTTATCAAGGTTGATTTCATCTAACTTAGGAACGATCTCACCTGAAGTAATGTTGGTTAAAACGTACCGAGACGCTTGCCAAATTTTATTACAATACTTATGAGCAACATCTACATTTTTGGGATCTAGATTAGTATCTAATCCTGGAACACTATTCGAAGTCAATACATATCGAAGAGAATCCGCTCCAAAATCCTTGATTATTACTAAAGGATCATACTGATCAATATTTTCCATAGATTTACTTACCTTTTGTCCTTTTTCGTCTCTAATCATACCATGTAAATAAACGGTATGATATGGTGTTTTTCCTGTTAGTTCAATCCCCAGCATCATTTCTCTTGCAACCCAAAAGAAAAGGATATCATAACCCGTTTCCCTAGTATCAGTTGGATAGAAGCGCTTATAATCAGGATGCTCAGTGTTAGGCCAGCCTAAGGTAGAAAACGGCCATAAACCACTAGAGAACCAAGTATCTAATACATCTTCATCTTGATGTACCTTAGAACTTTTACATTTAGGACAAATTAGTACTGTTTCTATATCTGGTTCGGGACAAATTTCTTCACCACAATCGTCACAGTACCAGACTGGTATTCGATGACCCCACCAAAGTTGGCGGGATATACACCAATCGTGAATATTTTCCATCCATTGGAAAAAACGTAGTTCTTCTCTTTCAGGAATTATAATGGTTTCACCATTCCGAACTTTCTCCATTGCTGGTCCTGCAAGTGGTTTTGTCTTCACAAACCATTGAATAGAGACACGAGGTTCAATAGTTGAATGACATCGCTGACAGTGGGGTTCAGAGTGAGTGTATGGTTCAATTTCAGTTATTAATCCTTCCTTTTTAAGATCTTTAATTATTGCTTTCCGACACTCAAATCGATCTAAACCCGTATAAGCTTCAACAAAACCTGGGAGAATTTGCGCATTTTCGTTGAAAATATTTATAAATTCTAAATCATGTTTTTTACCTATTTCAAAATCATTAGGATCATGAGCAGGTGTAATTTTTAAAGCTCCAGTGCCAAATTCTGGATCCACGAAAGGATCAACAATAATCGGCACTGAACGACCCACAGCCGGAATAACTGCTTGCTTATCAATATATTTAGCGTATTTAGGATGGGATTTGATTGTAGCCACAGCAGAATCCCCTAATAGCGTCTCGGGTCTTGTGGTAGCAACAATAATGAAATCTTTAGCACCTTGTGCCCATTTACCACTTCCCCATGGATGTTGGGGTCCTTTCCATGCTTTAGTAATAATTGGATATTTAATGTACCATAATTGACCTTGTTCCTCAATGGCTTCAGTTTCTAAATCTGAAATTGCTGTAACACATCTTCCCGGGCACCAATTAACCATATATTCTCCTCGATAGATTAATCCTTTATGATATAATCTATAGAAAGCTTCTCGAACGGCACGTGATAAATCAGGGTCTAGTGTAAAATATTCACGATTCCAATCACAACTTATGCCCATTCTCTTTGACTGTTCAGTAATTCGGGCATGATACTTATGCTTCCATTCCCAGACTTTTTCGATGAATTTTTCGCGTCCTAAATCTTTATGGTTTATACCTTGTTTTTGCAATTCCCTAACAACCACATTTTGAGTTGCTATTCCGGCATGATCAGTGCCTGGAATGTAAAGAGTTTCCTTTTGTCGCATGCGTTCGTAACGCGTCATTAAATCCTCAAGCGAAATCACAAGCGCATGACCTGAATGGAGTTGACCTGTTACATTTGGGAGGGGTATTGTAATACAGAATCTTTCAGATTTCTCATTAGTAATTCCCAATTCTTTTGATTTTTCAGGAGCAAAGAATCCTTCTTTTTCCCACCACTCATATAACTCTTTTTCAATCGTTCTGTGATCGTAAATTTTAGCTAAATCGCTTGTCATCATAATTCCTCGAATTATCATATATAATACCAGAACCATCTTAAAAATTTCGGATCACCCATCCTAAAAACTAAAAATTGGACTAATTAAATTTAAAATATAATTCTGACTACTCAAATATTATGCCTGCTTTAGCTCATATTGGAATTGGATTAGCCGTTAAGCGATTTTTTCCTAAAATACCCCTTTGGGGTTTATTAATAAGCGTTATGACCATTGATATCTTATCTTTCATATTTATATCCGCTATATGGATTTCACATAGCTTTTTCATGGCAATGATTTGGTCTATTAATGGAACATTGATTACTGCAATTGTCACCTTTTTCCTAAAAACTAAGAAAAAGCGAAATATAAAGATCCTCAATACAAGTATAATAATCTTTATCCTTGTTTTTAGCCATTGGGTTTTGGATTTCATTGGGTGGCCCATGAGTGTAATAAACCCTAATCTTAATGGTGTACCAATTCTCTTTGATGATACATTAACAGTAGGCCTTGGAGTATATAGTACCTGGTTAGGAGCTCTTCTAATGGATATTGGTGTTTTCTTGATAGGACTCGCAATTTACATCCATTTTATTCTGAGGGTCAAAAAGCAATAATATCTTTTTTTTATTTTTTGATTTGAAAAGCTCAAATTAAAGAATGTAAAGATTAATTTATATTGCTTTAATATCTACTTTATGGAATATAAGGAGGATATTGCCGAAGCTAAAGAACGAATGATTGCGTGGTGGGATCACGAAATCATCGATCGTCCGGTTATAAGCTATTATTTTCCAAAAAGAAGGGGAAAACTAGGAGTATTTCTAGATATCGTTGGAGAAGACTGGAATCTAGCAAAAAACTATGATGGAATTGAAGAAGCTCTTGACGAGTATGAAAAAAGAAAAGAAATCACCTATTTTGGAGGTGAATCAATTCCATTTTTTTTTCCAAACTATGGACCAGGAATTATAGCAGCAGTTTTCGGTGTAATACCCGAGTATAAAACGGGGACTATGTGGTTTAGTCGTCCAACAAAACCAGAAGATATTATTGGCCATCTTGAAAGTGTTAAACTAAATCAAAATAACGAGTGGTACTCAAGATTGCTCAGAATTACTGAATATGCTGCAGAAAGAGCTAGAAAGAACTACTTGATAACAATTACAGATATAGGTGGTGTATTGGACATACTTTCATCGTTTCTAGGACCAGCAAACATCATTCTCACCTTGAAACGAAATCCTAACATTATAGATACTTGCCGAGCAATAATTTTAGAGAAGTTATTAAAAGTGTATGACGATCTGCAAAATATTATCTCCATGTTTTGTGATGGTTGCAGTTGTTGGTTAGGTGTATGGAGTAAAAAAAGATGGTATGCTCTACAAAGCGATTTTAGTGCTATGCTTAATCCAAAATGGTTTCAAAAATTTGTTTTACCCGATCTCGTATCACAAGCAGAGCACATGGATTATGCGATTTATCATTTAGATGGTCCTGACGCGCTGCCTCATTTGGATTTCCTACTAAACGAGCCAAGTATAACTGGTATTCAATGGGTACCGGGAGCAGGAGGTAATCCAATGGGTTCAGAGGAATGGTTACCATTATATAAGAAAATTCAAAAAGCTGGTAAAAATCTAGTCATTGATTCAGCGCCTAAAGATGTCTCACATCTTTATAAAAATCTAAATCAAAAAGGATTATACATCCGTACTTATTATAGGTCAGAATACATTGCCAACCAATATTTACCAAAATTCATTGGAGGGAGAGAAGGAGAATTAATATATAATGCGATAAATTACTTAGAAAGGGAAGGAAAGGATAAGTTTTCTAAAGAGAGTTTAGATAACTATTTACTTTTAAATAATATAGAAATTGAAAATAGATATCGAAAAGATTTACTTAAAGAAATCGATTATTTTTCAAAAAAATGGTATTTCTAATTCTGATTTTATTGAAGACTTACTCTTAAAAGTTTAAAGGATATTTCCTATATTTTTCGATTGCTGCTCTCATCGCCATAATATTCTCCCATGGGATGTTAATTATATCGTGACTCGGTCCTACAAAATAACCTCCACCTTTTCCGGCAGATTTTATTGTATTTCTCACATTAAATTCAACATCCTGAGGGGTTCCATAAGTTAAAACACCAGAAGAATCCAATCCTCCCATGAAGCATAAACGATCCCCCAATGATTGTTTTAACGCTGGTAAATCTACGCCTGCCGTTGCTTCTAAGGATTGAATACAGTTGAGCCCTGCATCAGCTAAATCAGGTAAAAATTGATCTATTTTTCCACAAGAATGTAAAATTACCAAAATACCCCTTTTTTTACATGCTTGATATATTCTTCTATGATATGGTAGGATAAATTCATGAAAAACCTTTAAAGAGAAAAAAGGATTGTCCTTGTAACCTAAATCATCTCCAAACATCACGATATCTACACCCACTTCTGCTAATCGTTTGATAATTTCAATGTTTACTTTAGTATATTCATCCATAATTTCATGTATAAAATCAGGATTTTTTCTAATATAGTACGCAAAACGAGTAAATGTTATGCCTCCTATTAATGCTTCAGAAGGATTTATGGGTAGATTTGCAAAAGGATAGAAATACGGTGAAAGAGCTTCGACAAACCGTTCCCAAAGTTGTGAGGAGTACTTAATTCTATTATTAATTAATTCTGTGGGCTTTCCATAGCGATCCCAATATTTATATAGGGTTTCTGGGGTTTTA